>NZ_JAKUGG010000005.1:0-262059 GCF_022663835.1 Bacillus cereus group sp. BfR-BA-01347
TCATAAAAGAATTAAGGCAAAATTAAAGGGTATGAGCCCAGTACAATACCGGGCTCATACCCTAGAGGCTGCCTAATGAAACGACCTGTCTAACTTTCGGGGGTCACTTCAATTTAACTCCTTAATCTTTTTCGGCTTCTTTTTCCTATCTCTGGATCACGACCAATATTAATAAAGATACGGTACTTATTTCCTCTTTTTCGAATATGTCCTTCCGCTTAAAACACTCCTTCATTTTATTTTGAGCCATGGTGTATAAGTCTTGTTTTAATTTTACTGCTATGAAAATTACATAGTTGGACATATGAGAGATGGATATATTTTACCATATTTAGATTGTTATTAAGGAATAAAAAAAGAGCCATAAGGCCTCTTTTTTGCTGTGTTCATGGAAAAAATTGAAAACGTTTGATAAATAGCTGCAAAAGTACAACATGTGGTTGCTAAAACACTAGCTAACCATCTTGAAGCATGAGTTTTTAACAGTAAGATATAAACTAATCCAAAAGTAACCAAGCGGAGGTTTGTTGATTCTTATTAGGATTAATTTGTTTTTTTGAGATTGATTGTTGTGGTGTTAAATTTGGGACACTCCCCATTTTAAAACCTCCATTACTTATGTATAGAATTTAAATTGTTTAAAAGTATTATATATGCTAAATAGATAATTTTAAACCTATCTGGATAAAGAGAGGTTTTATAAAATTTAAATAAAATTCTTATTTGAACAGAAAAAAAGCGTCCGGGAAAGCGCTCTTTGACTAAGACTCAGATCAAGTGAAAATGTAGCAGTAATTTATTTTATATATGTTTCTAGGATATGCGCAAATTTCAAATGATATAGTTATTTTACTATAGAAAAATAAGTGACTCAGTAATTGTGTCAGCCGAGTCACCCAGTACTATCGATCCAGATAATATTCTTTTTTATATGTAGTTATAGCGAGTTCTTAGAGGCTAACTCAAAACCGCAGTTAAAGAACAAAGAAATTTATTTTAGAGAGTTTTAGAATTTGTTATGTTAATGCTACAACAGCAAGAGTTAAGCCCAACGTATTTAATGTATTAGAATATGGTCCTACATTAACAGTAAGAGTACTTGTTATACCTAAAGGTGTAGTGAAAATAGCGGGTGCTGATACAGAAGTGAATCCTGCAGTATATCCCAGAGAAGTACCAGAGCCAATAATTGGGTTATTATTAAGATACATAGTGATACCTGCCGAATTACCTCCTGGTTGAATGATAACTTGCACTTCATAGATTGCCAAATAGGTTCTTCCACCTTCAAGTAAAACAGTTGTTGGTGGTGTGAATGAGATTGCCGTACCATTAGAATTTACCACGGTATCTAATGGAATCGCAGAATTTACAGAGACTATTGATGGGGTAGTCTGAACAACATTTAAACTGTTAGCCGTGGGGGATGGACAAGTGCAAGATTTGTGAATGTTTGAGTTATTATCATTTTGGTAATTCACAAATAATCAAGCTCCTTTGCGTAAGATAATTTTTTATCCTATATAAAACGTAGCTTTTTTGTATCTAAGTTATTTTTAATAAGTCTTTAAAGATAAGTCAAATATTGGTGGTCAGTCAACTCTTAAAAGTATTTGATATTCTGGGATTTCAAAGTGTATCTGATAAATATATATGAAATTTTTTTAAGGACATTACCTTAAGTTCGGAAACATAATAAAATAGTTATTTTGTTAAATAAAAAAACATGCACAAAAATTGTGCATGTTTAAAAAAAGTTATGTCTTGTCTATGTAAATATATGCTTAACTAATATATACCGTATGTATGTTTGAGCAAAATGGTTATTTATTAACAAATATAAAGAGCGCTTTTTAAGGTGCTCCATGAACAAGCCTAATATTGAAAAAGAATCTCACATGATATTTTATGTATGTTCTTAATACATGTGCAGATTTTTCTTTTGTGCAACGAAGCAGCCAGTTAATAAAACTAACTGCTTGTTGTACAAAAGAAACGTTGCGCTTACAGAAATAGTTTGTAACATTAAGTTACAAAAATAGTATGAACAGAGTTAAAAATGTTATTCAGAAGTGAAAGAAAAAAATAAAAAAGAGCACCATGCATTGAAGTGCTCTATAAGATAGGCGGTAACACTTTGAGCTGGATGTTTAGGTTAAAATTATATGTCGTAGAAATAAGACCTAAAATTTATTTTCAACTCAATAGAAAAGAGCAGCTAGCAAAGGCTAACTGCATTGAGAACATTATAACCATTAATTTAAGGAGTACATATAGTGTGGACAAAAACATCAAGTTTATGTAACAAAAATTAAAATCGAACAGTTATTGCAAATAACTGTTTGATTTGATACAACCTGGGTAAGAAGCAGATTGTATTTTGATTAGTATTAGGGAAAGTATTAAATTTTATTTAGTTCGTTAACAAAATCCTTATTTAAAAATTAAAGAGCGCCTTGGGAGAAAGGCGCTCCATGACCAAGATGTTTAAATGATTAATAATAAGATGATCATGATTATTGTATGTACATTTCTAATGAATGTGAAGTCTTTAAATGCATTCAAAAAGAGCACGTATATACATGCTCTTTGACAAGAAAGGTAGATTTTTTATGAGTGGATTCCCCCATCCAATAACATATGCTTGTCCAGTTAAAAGATGAAAGGGTTTAATGAAATCTTTAATTGGTAGAAAGGGATTAGTTTAGTTTTGATTCTGCTAATCCCCAACTAATTATAAAAAGTAAGCCGAATATGAGAGCGTAAATAATACAGGAAATTATTAAACTAGCTATAGCGACTTTTTTGTGATGAGCCTTTTGGAGCAAAAACAGCTAAAACAATTGAGACAGGTATTAAAAAGAGTATATAAATGTTTGAAAGCATTGATAATAAACCAAAAAATACGATTAAAGTTAATAAAAATGAAGTGATTCCAAAGTATTTCCTCATTACTTTAGCCTTTCTTGGAAAAAATAAATAATACAGATTATACCATAAATGAATAAGATTGAAGTGAAATTTTAACAAAAACGCTATTTTAATAAGAGTTGGTTCTCACTCAAAAGCAAGGGTTGCATAGGGAGTTCCAAAATGTTCTTTTTAGATGTATTAATGGTTAGGGAAACATAAATCTGGGAATAAAACTTGATATTCTGGGATTAATCGAAGGTCAACAGTTGTACTTGCAAAGAATTTATATTTTGTTTCTAATTCAGCTAGTGTAACTAGGTGATGCGTACCTAAGCCCTTCTGTATGCTATGTTTAGAAAGGGTTGGGCCAATTTGTAATTTTCGATTTTTCATAGCTGTGTTCCATGGACTGTAAAAGAATTTTAAAACGAAAGCAGGGTACATGTAAACGATAAATGAATGATTTGACCAATGCCTTCCGGCTATATAGTTACCATGCGAATAATTGTGGATTAGTCTACCTCCGTAGTAAGGGGCAGGTGGAGTAGGATCGAGTATTCTCCCATGATAACGCTGTTTGACAAGGGGAATTCCGTATCTCGGATTGGAATAACCATGAGTAGGGTCATCTACCATCAGAATAGTCCTAATAGCATACATGTTTTTCCTTAAAGTGACGAGAGATGAGAAAAAGGCTTCCTTATCAAAACAGCAAAGAAATTCAGTAGTATTTAAAACCATTTTCCACCCCTTAATTTCTTTTTCTATTTCCATTATCTCTTTATCAACTAATATAGCATCAAACTCTAATACTTTTGAATCTCGGATTTCCCAATGAGGCGCAAATAATTTACATATTTCTACTGAACGATCAGTAGAGCCTCGATTAATAAGAATACCGTGATCAAATAGTTTTGTGTGGTGCATTAGCCACCATGGGAGTAGATACTCTTCATTGTAAAAATGGGAAATTAAAGTTGTCTTAATAAAAACCCCTCCTTATAAACATGGATAAAATAATTCTTGCTCTAGTATAATGCTTATCCTAGTAAATACATATGTCTTGAGTATATTTGAGCAAAATGTTTATTTACAAATAAAAAGAGCGCTTTGGGAGGAAGGTGCTTTATAACCAAGTCTTTTTTTTGAAAAAAGGTTCACATCATATTGTATGTATGTTTCTTAGATAGGTGTAGTTTTATACAAAAATCTTTATTTTATAACAAGAAAAAAGAGTACATGTTTATATGTGCTCTAAGATATTCTTTTTAATATCTGTACAAGTGTTTCATTAGCGCAACAATATTAGTAAAGCTACGGTCAAAAAAGATGGATTTAAATGAAAACGTTATTTTGGGGAAGTTGAGCAATGGAGTTAAAGGAGTATGCCATTTATAAGGGAAATCTAAATGGCTAATATGTACTAAAACAATACAGGAGTGCGCTCAACATTTGAGCGTACTTCCTAAGAAAATCCTCTTTTATAAAATAACGGATAATAGAAAGAAAGTGACTAGTAGAAAGCAAGCTCATAATTATTTAACTGTTATGCTGTTAGGCGAGGTCTAATATGAAAATTTTATTTGCATCTAATTTGTTTCCCGGCTCATAAGATATTAATAGGCAAAAAACGAAATAAAGGATGAAAGGGGAAATAACAGTAAATGAGTTTACAAGAGCTGCTAATATCAAGAACAAATACAGCGGTGGTCATGAAATCAGGAAATGATTCAACAGCATTTATTGGAGGGAACCCTTTTAAAACAATTAATGGTGCGATTACAGCGATTAATACTACAGGAGCTACAGGGATTACAATTTTTGTGTTTCCTGGAATTTATGACGAAAAGGTAGTTATCCCTAATGGAAATTCATTACGAGGAATTAGTCTATGGACAGTAATAATTCGTCAACAGAATGCAACATCAAATACTACTGTACTCACAATGGGAGAAAATACAAGAGTAGAAGATATTACGGTATTAGGAACCTCTTCTATCCATGTGGATTTAACAGGGATTGCTTTTCCTGGAACAACATCACAAACTTCTAGATTAAGAACAGCAGTTATAACTGTGGATAATTCTACAGCATCAACAAGTGGGACTTCAAATGTTTATGGAATTCATTCTTTTGGAACAGGAATTCCAGATGAAAGTATAAGTACTGTAAGAGCAACAACGATAACAGTAAAATCAGCCGGTTTAGGGAATAAAAGAGCCATATTGGTTAATACAAATTCACATAATTTTCATTGCCGTGATGTTAATTTAACCACTACTAGTTCAGTTGGAGCAGGATCTTATATTGGGGCAGAAGTAAATCGAATAGGAGCACAATTAAGTTTGCGTTTAGCGTCGATTCAAGGCACTACAGCGGATATATCACAATCAGCTGGAACATTGATTTTAAGTTCAGCGAATCTTATAAATTCTAACGCTAATAATTTGGGCTTTTCTACAGTTTTACAGCCTACTACAATTATTTGGGCAGATCCGTCGGGTCTACCAACTGGAGGGACTCGTTTTTATAGACCAGGAACAGCGGCTGTTTCAAATACAGAAGTATTTATCCGATTAAGTCAAAAATCTGTTATAAAATCACTATCGGTACGTGCTCGAGTTGGCCCTGGAGGGACAAATATTGATACTTGGACTATTCGAAAAAATGGTGTGGATACACCTCTTGTAGTTTCATTAACTGGTGCCCAGACTTCTAATATAACTAATAATATTTCAACAACATTCCAAGCGGGGGATAGTATCTCGTTAAAAGTAACAGTTTCTACGCTAAGCGCGATAGCAGATACAGTAATACAAGTTGATATTTTCTGAAAGTTAACAAATGAATTGTTGTGTTAATGCAAGGGTAAGTAATGAAACTTATTTCTTTTAAAAATACATCTATATAAGTGAAGCGTTTAAGAGGAATTCTATAAGTTGATAATCTTTGTATCACAATGTAAAAGAAATTTATTTAAACATGAAAAATTAATAAAAATTTCATTTTGTAGAGAAATGGGGTGATTAAGGATGGGCATTGAATACGGAATGTTTGTATTAAAAAAGAGTAGACTTTAACCTACATATAAAAGTACTGGAATTTTTCTAAAGGAAGGAATATCTGAAATATAAATATAATTGAGGGGAGTGAAATAATAATGGAAACTAGTACTTTTTTAGGGCTGTTCTGGGGATGGATGACGGTTATCGTATTAGGAATACTTTTCGTCCGTCCATCGGTGCTACGTGATTTGAAAAAATTAGTGGTTGAAGACAGAGGGTTTGGTATTATGTATGGTTTTCTATCAATTTTCCTAGGATTAGGTACTGTAATTCTACATAATGTATGGGTATTCAACTGGAAGGGATTCCTAACGGTTATTGCATGGCTTGCATTATTAAAGGGAATTTATATAATTGCATATCCTGAACCTTCCAAGAAAACAGACTTTGAAGTAAGGATACTTTCAACACGTATAGTACTCGCTATCATTGGTGCTTTGGCTTTATGGATGCTTATAGTAATCTATATAAAATAATCTTTTTTTAATAAATAAAAGAGCCTGATGTGAGAGAAAAGGCCTTTTCAAAAATTGTATATGAGGAAAATCAATGTCAATAGTTTAACACCAATAAATTAGAATTAATTCCAGGTATTAAGTATTGAGAAATAAAATTGAACGCAACAAATTGGTTAACTTTATGAGCTAACCAATTGTTACACAAAAGAAAATTAGGCCCTATAAGTAATAGATGTGTAACTTAAAGTTACAGTTATAGTGTAAGCGAGATTGAAAATGTTATACGAAAGTAATTCTGTTTAAAAGTTTTATTTTGTCATAAATAAAAGAGCAGTTAGCCCAGCCTAACTGCTCGATACAGAGGTAATAGTCTAGCTACATAGATATTATATGCTGAGTTATTGATTTTATTTGTGTAAAACACAAAAAAGAGCAGCTAGCAAAACCTAGCCGCTCTAAACAGTGATGTGTCTCTAGATGTAGTTGTAGTATAAACAGAACGTTGAGTTTTATTCATGGGGAGATAGAAATTGGCTTGAAAATAGAATATAGTCCGGCTAGGAAACTAGAGGACACAAATAAAAACCTTTAACTTCCGCTAAAGATAATTATGTTAATGATCTAGTGATTGCGGTTCTGGTAAGGGCAAGAAGAGGACCGTGTAAAAATAGAGTTGTAGAAATAGAAAGAGTGGATTCCTTGTGAGAGAGTAAGGATCCACTTTTTTCTTGCAACTGATAAAGAGACACTATATCTGACTTATATAAATATCCTATTTGTTCAAATTTGTACTTGCTAATGGTACAATTATATTCATGGAGGGATATTATGGTAAGTTTTTATGTAACACTGTTTCTTATATTTGGTACTGCGATATTTTTATTTTTCTTGTCTGGTTCATCAAAAATTAAGGCTAAAAATCTATCATTGATAATGATCTGTTTAAGGATAAATCTACTCACAAGTCCAATGGCTTTATTTATAGGTGTGATGGCAACAGACTCTCCATATAGCACTACGCTTGATTTTTTTGGAGGATGTCTCTTTATTCAGGGAATACCGCTCCTCCTCCTACTTGCAGCTTTTTTGAAGTTTGCAATAGCAAAGAAAACAAAACAAGTATAGTATAAACTCTATATTTCTTTTAATAATTTAAGGTTATATATTTTCTGTATTAGCCGCTTTTAACCACGCTTCGTAGAATTCTATAACTGATGCATACCGTTCTGCCCGATTGTCACTTACAGCACGATACGCTACCTCATATAATTCCTTACTTGCTTCCCATTTTATAAAGGAACGATCTTTTTCACCGCCTAAAAGTGAGAAAGCCATTGCTCCCATATTAAATACATTTGTTCTTTCATCAATTATAGCGTTTAGTTCAAATTCCTCTGGTGACATAAAACGGGAGGAACCCCATAGCCGGCCCATTTTATTTATGTAAGGTTTCTTACTGTATAAATCTATATCACAAATTTTTGTCTCGTTTGTATTAAAATTATATAGAATACTACCGTCATAAAAATCTATTGCTACATAGTTTTTCTTTTCTACATAAGTATGGAAAGAAAAAATGGAATGTAAGGAATGAATTCGTTCTATAGCAGATAAATGTCTAAATTTATAAAATGGAGAGTTTGGATTTTTATATTTCTCAGGAGGTGGGAAACTCCAATGCGAATGAAGACATTCACCATCAAACCAATCGAAAATTAATACATATCCAGATTGAACTGGAAAATGATCAATTAGTCTTATGAGCGATTCATGCTTTAAATCTTCATAGATAGTAACTGAATTTTTTAGCCTTTTAATAGCGTGACCCGTTGTTCCTTCAAATGCAATTGTTTGTGCTCCTGCGTATTTAATAAATTTCTTATGCCCATCTTTTTCTACACCAAAACTTATATTACCTGAGTCTTGCTGGTCAAAAACTGCAAATACGGTCCCTAATTTAATAAGCCAATCAAAATTATGATATTCTTTTAATTGGAATGTTACGTTATTTAACTGAATTTCCACGGAATTTTCTTTCATATATTACCTCACATTTAATATAATTAAGTTGTACATTCCACTATTCGACATATTTTATGGAAATCCTATGCTAATAATATAAAATTTTATAAATATAATGATAAACACTTATAAAGAGGTGAATACAATGGATCAACAAATTGTTATTAAAGCATATCAAAAAGACTGGGTTGAAGAGTATATAAAAGAAAAAGAGAAATTCTGTTCCTTGTTAGGACAAGAAATAATTGCCGTTGAACATATAGGAAGCTCAGCAGTAGAAGGATTAGGAGCTAAACCTCTTATTGATATGATGATTGGCGTAACAGACTTACAAATTACTGAAAACTGGATTGAAGTTCTATCGGAAATTGGATATGAGTATGTTCCAAAAGATGCAACGAATTGGCGTTTTTTTAGAAAGGGAAAATGGAGAGCGGGTACTCATCATTTGCATATTTATATTTATAATAGTGATGAGTGGAGAAACAATATTTTATTTCGTGACTTTCTAATAAGCCATGAATGGGCACGTAAAGAATATAGAGAATTAAAAGAGAGGCTTGCTATTACATATGCTTTTGATCGTGTTTCATATACAAAGGCAAAAGCGCCGTTTATTCGAAAAATATTAGAATTGGCTAGAACTCAATGAATTTATAGATTCCTATCTAACTAGTTTTGAAACCCCTTCCTATACTTTTTATAGGGAGGGGGATTTTTTTATGTCAAAATATATAATTTCTAATTATTGGAGGCAAACTATTTTATTTATTTTGATATTTCTAGTACATTGGAAATATTAAGGGGGAATTAAGCAATGAAAGCTATTGTACATCAATATGAAAAAGGATTAGAGGGATTAGAATGTAAATTTCTACCTGAGATAAGTCCTAATGCAGGTGAAGTAAAAGTCAAGTTAAAAGCTGCAGGATTAAATCATAGGGATTTATTTATTATAAATAATAGAAAAGAAATGGATCTACCATTAGTAATAGGGTCAGATGGATCAGGAATTGTTACAGAAATAGGAGAAGGAGTTTCAAATATTACACTACATACAGAAGTTATTATTAATCCTAGTATTGGATGGGAACATGCTACTGAAGTACCAGAGTTACCGGAAGTGCTAGGTGGACCGAAAGGTGGAACGTTTGCTGAATATGTAATTGTACCGGCTGAAAATGTAGTAGAAAAGCTGGCATATCTTACTTGGGAAGAATCAGGTGTTTTATCTTTATCCGCACTAACTGCATATAGAGCACTTTTTACAAAGGGTAGATTGAAGTGCGGTGAACATGTTTTAATTCCGGGAATAGGCGGTGGTGTTGCTACATTTGCCATGTTATTCGCGAAAGCAATTGGTGCTAAAGTGAGTGTTACCTCAAGGGTAGAGAATAAAAGGGAACATGCTGAAAAATATGGTGCAGATATTTCTTTTAATAGTACCGGAAATTGGGAAGAGAGCTTACAAGGTGAAAAAGTAGATTTAATAATAGATAGTATAGGCCCGGCAACTTTCTTGAAATATTTTGATGTATTAAAACCAAATGGAAGAATCGTGAATTTTGGTGCAAGCTCAGGAGATACAATTGAATTACCATTACGCGCATTATTTTATAATCAAATTGATATTATGGGAACATCCATGGGTAGCCGTGAGGAATTTAATGAGATGATAAAGTTTATTGAAAAATATCAAATTAAACCAATTATTGATAAGGTTTACTCGTTAGAAGAAGCAATTCGAGCACTAAGCCGTATGGAACATGGGGAACAATTCGGAAATATTGTACTTCAAATGAATTAAAAAATATGATTTTACAATTAGTATATTTAAATGAATATGTTATGTATTTCAAACATGAAAAAAATACGAACCGCCTTATTATAAAGGCTTACCGGTTTTATACATAAATAGCGTATAAAATTTGTTTTATAATTGTCGCATGAGTAATAGTAAAATGAGAATTAGATGAAAAAAGTTTAAGCCTATTTTCATAATGGTATTGTATACTGTGTAAATCAAGAACACTTGTATGTAAGGAGAGAGTTTAATGAATTACACAGTATTTCAGTGGTTTAATAATTTTGCTGATTCATCCAAACTATTAGATACGTTAATGATTGCTATTACAAATAGCGCTGCATACGTAGCCGTTCTATTTATGTTTATCTTATGGTTTAATAATGGAAAGAAAGAGAAGGCAATTAGAAAACAATATACAGTTTTATATACGACGCTTTCGGTTATTATTGCATTAGTAGTAAATGTTCTTATACACGCGGTATATTACCATCCGCGCCCGTTCGTATCACATGATGTACACCAATTAGTACCACACGCAGCAGATTCATCATTCGTTAGTGATCATTCTGTACTTGTATTTTCAATCGCCTTCGTATTTATTCTTAGAGGAGAAAAACTGAAATATATCGCGCTATTATGGGCAGTACTAGTCGGTATATCACGTATGTACGTAGGTGTTCATTATCCTTTAGATATACTTGGTGCAGCATTCTTAACACTTATTACGAGCGCTTTAGTAATGCAAAGTACACGTATGTTTGAACCAATAGCGAAACTTGTATTCAAAATGTATGCATTAGTAGCGAGACGAATTCCTTTCTTAGCGAAATATAACCATATCGCATAATTTTCCTATAAAAAGTTCCCCTTTGGACATCCAGAGGGGAATTTTTTATAGGAAATACGAAAAGAGTTTAGAGTGCTCTGTAATCAAGTTGTACTAATTAATATTCTGAAATTTCACGCACCATATTTACAATATATAAAATAATGACGCAAAATAACAACAGTTAGTTTTGCATTGTTTTAAAGGAATTAAAAAGAAAACTTCGAAACATATAGTATCGCAAACAAAAACTACAAATTTTAAAACGGATCTTCGTACGAATCCATTCCAAAAGAGAGGAGATAAGTATGCAAAAACTCCAAACGAATAAAGGCGCTCGATATATGATGATTGCTTTTATTGTTTTGTTTCTTATTATGATTTTGCGTATATTCTATATTCAGGCAGTAGGAGTCGTGCATAATGTGAATGTAAAGGATCTCGCGAATGAACAACATAATAAAAAAGGTGTTTTAGAAGCGAATCGTGGCACTATCTATGATCAAACCGGAAAGGTGTTAGTACAAGATTCTACAACGTATCGAGTTGTTGTGAATTTAAAAGGAAAAGATAAAGTGAAAAATAAAGATGAAACCGCACAACAATTAGCCAATGCGCTTGAAATTGATAAAGAAGAAGTATTAAAAAACTTTCATGAAGGGCGTACGCAAGTTGAAATTGGGAAAATTGGTCGGAACTTATCTAGGGAAAAGAAGGAAAAAATTAATGATTTAAAAATACCAGGTGTATCTTTTATGTCGGAAAAAGCAAGAGTGTATCCGAATGAAGACTTTGCATCCTATATACTTGGTTTTGCTAGACCAGATGATAAAGGGAATACGGAAGGGAAGTTTGGGCTTGAAAAGAGTTTGGATAAATATTTGCGCTCTACAAACGGGAATATAGAATATGTGGGTACACGAAGGGGAATTCCGCTTACAAATGATATAGGTAAAGTAGAACCAGCTAAAAATGGGAATAACGTATATTTAACGCTTGATAAACAAATTAATAGTTTTTTAGAAGAAGCGATGAACAAAGCGCAAGAACATTATGATCCTTCTATGTTAATTGGCATTATTGCTGATCCAAAAACAGGAAAGGTTTTAGCGATGTCTAGTAAACCTAGTTACAATCCTAATGTAGGTGATATCGAATACTTTTTAAATGACCCGATTGCAAATGCATATGAACCAGGTTCAACAATGAAAGTTTTTACGTTAGCAGCTGCCATTAATGAAGGTGTATATAACGGAAAAGAATATTTTCAATCTGGAAAATATTCCGTTGGTTCCTCTGATATAAAAGACCATAATGGTGGATTTGGATGGGGATCAATTACATTTGATGAAGGTTTTGAAAGGTCATCAAACGTAGCTTTTTCTATTTTAGAAGATCAGTTACTGAAACCAAATAAATTTAAGCAATATATGAATAAATTTGGTTTCAATCAAAAAACAGGTATAGATTTACCTGGAGAAAGTAAAAATACTTTATTATTAAATACACAAATTCAACAGGTTACAACTTCTTTCGGTCAAGGTTCTACAGTAACTCCGATTCAATTAATCCAAGCGGCTACTGCTATAGCAAATGACGGGAAAATAATGCAACCATATATCGTTGATAAAGTTGTAAATCCAACAAACAAAGAAGTTATTATGGAAAATCAACCGAAAGAAATTGGGAATCCGATAAAAAAAGAAACAGCGGACAAGGTTAGAAGCTTAATGGAGCGTGTTATAACATCTTCAAAAGGAACTGGTACAATGTATAAAGTGGATGGTTATCCAATTGGAGGTAAGACAGGAACAGCACAAATCCCGAATCCTGAAAACGGCCGATATATGGAAGGGAAAGAGAATTACATTTTCTCCTTTTTAGGAATGGCTCCAATTGATGATCCGGAGTTAATCGTATACTTAGCTATTAAGCAGCCAAAGTTAAAAGGAGATGAGTATGGAGCTCAGCCTCTTGCTGAAATATTTAAACCTGTTATAAAAAACAGCCTTGAATATTTAAAGGTGAAACCGTATACCGAAAAACAAATAGCTGATGCAGCGAAACAATCTCAATTAAAAGTACAAAATTATGTAAATCAATCGATGGGTACAGCAGAGAAAAGTGTAGAAAAAGAGAAGCTACAGCCGGTAATTTTAGGAGAAGGAAAAATAATAAAACAATATCCACAGTCTGGCGAGGTAATGAGTGAAGGTGATCGTATATTTTTATTAGGGAATAACGCACAAATGCCAAATGTAAAAGGTTGGTCCATGCGTGATGTTATGTATTTCTCTAAGCTTTTGAAATTAGATTTGAAAACTTCTGGTACAGGTTATGTAACGAGCCAAAGTATTGAAAAAGGACAAGATTTACAAGAAGGAGATACACTAGAACTAGAATTAGAACCGCCGTTACAACCGTTAACAGAGGCGAATACGAATTAATTCAAACTTGTTGAAGAACCTATATCCAATAGGTTCTTTTTTAAAAATTTATGAGTAATTTCACGCACCGTATTTTTTAAGAAAATAATAAATAAGATTTTTAACAGTTACTAAAACAAAAAAACTTACATATATTGAAATTAGAACGATTGTTCAATTTTTTTATATTAAACGACAGAAGGAGTCTACATTGAATAAAAGACGATACGATAGCGATTTAGCCAAAGAAATAATAGCAGAGAAAGCGATAGAGTTATTTTCCTTAAAAGGGTATACAAGGACCTCAATTGATAACATTGCGAAATCCTCTGGTTATAGTAAAGGACATATATATTATCATTATAAAAATAAAGAAGAATTATTTGTTTATTTAGCTAAAGACAGTATGAGAAACTGGCACGATAAATGGAAAATAGTAGAAAAAAAGTATGCAAATGCTACTGGGAAATTATATGGAATGGCTAAATTTGTACTTTATAATTACAAAACGCCGTTATTAAGGGCAGGGCAAGAGCTTGCCTCTGATCCGAGCACGAATCCTTCTACAGTAAGACAGCTTTATGGTTTAGCTGCTATCCCTTTAAAGGCATATCATAAAATTTTGGATGAAGGTATACAAAGTGGCGAATTTTATATAGAAAATGTTGAGGACTCCAGTCTTTTATTAGCTTCATGGCTTGGTGGTTTATGTCAATTCATTCATTCAATTGAAACAGAGAAATTAGAAGCTTTATTTGATAAAACCATTACAATTTTTTTACTCTCTATTACAAACAAACATGTGTAGCGTTACAAGCGAATTAGAACGATTGTTCAAATTCTTACACTCGTCCGTTTTCATTATATGTATAAACAACAGGAGGTTATTTATATGGATGAGCAAAGAGTCGCAATTATAACTGGCGGCGCTTCTGGTATTGGTAAAGCTTTAGCCATTCAATTAGCAAATAAAGATATATTCGTAATTATCGCTGATATTAATGAAGTCTGTGGCCAGAACCTTGTGAATAATATAAAAAATAATAATCAACTAGCTAGGTTCGAATATTTAGATGTTACTAACGCTGAATCCGTAGAAAAACTTATTATAAAAATAGTTAATGAGTTTGGTAGAATTGATTATATGTTTAATAATGCAGGAATTGCTATGTATGGAGAAGTATACGATATGTCTTTGGGTGATTGGAAACATATTATTGAAATAAATTTATTAGGAGTAATTTACGGAACACAATTGGCTTACCAATTCATGAAAAAACAAGGATTTGGTCATATCATTAATACTGCTTCTGCAACTGGTTTAGGACCAGCCCCCCTTTGTACCGCGTATGCAACAACCAAACATGCTATCGTAGGTTTAACAACTTCATTACATTATGAGGCGGAAGAATACGGTGTAAATGTAAGTGTGCTTTGTCCAACTTTTGTAGATACACCCATATTTGAAAAATCAATTGCAATTAATATGAATAAGAATCAAATTATAAAACAACTAAAAACAAATAAGCCAATTTCAGCTGACAAGTTTGCTGAAATTGCACTGAAAGCTATTCATAAAAATAAATTAGTAATTTGTCCAATGCCATTAAAAAAAACGATGGACGTATTCTTTACTTTATTTCCTTATCTTCATAAAAAGCTAATGCGTTTCGTATGTCGAATTGGTCGTAAAGCAAAAATGACGAAAATATAAATATCTGATTATTTTTTATTTACAGTTAAAAATATTTGTGATAATATGGAAAAAATTAAATGCAGTGAAGAGAAGAGTAAATAAAATGATTTTTTCACAGAGAGCTCCATTTAGCTGAAAAGGAGTAAAAATTCTTTATTGAACCAAGCCTCTGAGCAGCGCATCGGAACCTATTATTAGGGGATGGTGTGACGGGAGCTCCCGTTATAGAGCTATGGTATAAGCATGAGTTAGAATGCAGTACCTGATAAGGTTAATATGGTGACATATTAACAAACTAGGGTGGCACCGCGATGATAAATCTCGTCCCTAAGATTAAAAGTCTTGGGGGTGGGATTTTTTTATTGTTTTAAAACAATTTGGAAAGCGGGGGCCAAAAATGAAAAACTTTCTTAAAGATTGGAAATATCCTTTATTACTACTGTCCGGTGTTGGTATTGCGAATTTAGGGGCATGGATTTACTTAATAGCATTGAATGTACTTGTCTATCATATGGGCGGCTCAGCCTTAGCTGTTGCTACTTTATATGTAATAAAACCATTAGCCACTTTATTTACAAACGCTTGGTCTGGGAGTATGATTGATCGTTTAAATAAACGGAAATTAATGATTCACCTCGATATATATCGTGCGTTATTTATCGCTATTTTACCTTTACTTCCGTCACTTTGGATTGTTTATGTATTTGTATTCTTTATAAGTATGGCCAGTGCAATTTATGAGCCAACTGCTATGACGTATATGACGAAATTAATTCCGGTAGAACAAAGACAACGTTTCAACTCATTACGTAGTTTAATAGGATCTGGTGCATTTTTAATTGGTCCGGCGATAGCAGGGGTTTTATTAATTGCGAGTACACCAGAGTTTGCTATATATATAAATGCTATAGCATTTCTCTTATCAGGATTCATTACATTACTTTTACCTAATCTTGATAAGAAAAAAGATTCGGATACAACTAGTAATACATTATCCCTTACAGTATTAATAAAAGATTGGAACACTGTTATAAATTTTAGTAGAAAACATGTGTATGTCGTATGTGTGTATTTCTTATTTCAAAGTATGTTCGTATTAGCGACTGCTACTGATTCACTTGAACTATCGTTTGCGAAAGAGGTATTACTACTAACAGATAGTGAATACGGTTTTCTAGTTAGTATAGCTGGTGCAGGATTTATTTTAGGTGCCATAACAAATACAATTTTATCAAAGAAATTAGCACCTTCATTTCTAATTGGAATAGGATCATTATTTATTGCAATTGGTTATTTAATTTATGCTTTTTCAAATGTATTTTTAATAGCTGCTATTGGATTCTTTATTTTATCTTTTTCAATGGCATATGCAAATACAGGATTTTATACATTTTACCAAAATAATATCCCTGTTCATATGATGGGACGGATTGGGAGTATATATGGACTTGTTATTGCGATAGTAACAATCTTTATTACAATATTATCTGGTGTTGCGACTCAGTTCATTTCTATACAACTTGTAATTATTGTAGGTTCATTGATTATGTTATTTATTACTGTCGTCTTGTGTGTGTTTACTTTATTCCCATCACAATCTAAGTTGTATTCTACTGAATCAATAAAGTGAAACTTTAATCAGGCGGGCATCCCCCACTGATTATCAGCCCTCACCAATCGGGCTTTTACGGGCAGCAGGGTCCCCACTTAACTTCTTTGCTTTCGCTGAATTTTGAGATGGGGGTCTTACTGCCCACAAATAGCGGGATAAATTCGAAATGAACTTTGTGTTCTCATTAACAATTTATCGTATTTAATAAAAGGGTTCTTTCCCCTTTATATGGAAAAATCAATAAGGGGAAAGAACAATACCGAAAGATAAGGGTGGTTGTCGTGATAAAAACAAAAGATGAAATTGATAAAATTGTAAAAGAAATACAAAAGAAAATAAATTTCTCAGGGGTAGTTTTAGTACAAAAAGAAAAAGACTTAGTCTATGAAAAAGCTTTGGGTTACGCAAACCAAAGTGAATGTATAAACAATACGATACAAACAAGATTTGGCATTGCCTCAGGATGTAAAATTTTCACTGCAATTGGCATCTGTCAACTTGTTGAAAAAGGTTTTATTTCTTTTCATACAAAATTAAAAGATTGTCTAGAGATAAAATTTTCAAACTTCGATGAAGATATTACAATACATCAACTACTAACGCATAGCGCTGGTATACCAGATTATTTTGATGAAAGTATTATGGATAACTTCGAAGATCTTTGGAAACAAACACCTATGTATCTATTAAAGAGCTTAAAAGACTTTTTACCATTATTCCAAAAAAGTAATATGATGTTTGCACCTGGAACTAAGTTTCACTACAACAATGCAGGTTTTATCATACTTGGATTAATAATAGAAGAACAGACGGGACTTAAATTTACGGAGTATATAGAAAAGAACATTTTTAATTCGATTGGCATGAATGATTCTGGCTATTTTTCGTTAGATAGATTACCAAGACATACAGCTCTAGGATATATAAAGGACGAAACCAACCAAAATTGGAGAACAAACGCCTACTCTATACCGATAAAAGGAGGAGCTGATGGAGGTGCATATGTTACTGCACCAGAAATGCTGAAATTTTGGGCGGCCCTATTTAATAATGAAATTTTAGGAAAGGAATATACAAAATTACTTTTAACTCCCCACATTCAAGTAAATGATAAACAGTCGTACGGATATGGAATATGGATTGAAACACAAGAAAACAACATTTTTAAATACCATGTTATGGGTTATGACCCAGGCGTGAGTTTTCGCTCGGCTGTATATCCAGACTTAGGCATTACATTGGTTATTGTTTCAAATAAATGTTCAGGGCCTGAAAAATTATTGACAGAAATCGAAAGAGCTTTTTAATTATATGGATATAAAAGAAGAGATACGAAAACAATTTAAACGGGTTTATGACTGTTTCTGTTTTGAAAAGTATTTTAGTTAATGAGTAACCCTTTATTTAGTAAATAAAGGGTTTTTGTAATTCTGCACAATTACATATGATTATATGGATTTTTAAATTAAAAAACATTACTATATAGTTGTAAATTATAACTATTAATTTATATGAAAGGATGTGTTAGTAATTTGTATATGATCAACGGTAGTTTGTTTATTATTTTAGGGGTTATTTGCTATTTAATTGTACGTGGAATATTAATTGTTACCAAAAATAAAAAACATGTGATTTGGTGGAAAGAAATAATAAGTTTTTTATTCGTGGTCTACATTTGCATGGTTGTTGCAGTAACTTTATTCCCTTTACCAATCGGTTTTCCTTCTAATCTTGAAAATTTGAATCGCTCGGTCAATATAATACCATTTGCATCAATTATTAAAGACATCAATCAAATTGGTAGTGCTTATGATGGAGATGCCCTATTTATGATTGGTCTAATTGTAAGAAATGTAGGCGGAAATATTTTATTATTAATGCCTTTAGGATTTTTAGCACCAATCCTATGGGATAAATATAAGAAATTCAAAAATACAATTTTATTAGGATTTTCTATATCAGCTAGTATTGAATTGTTACAATTAATTCAGTCTTTATTTAGTGGAGTGGGACGTATTACTGATATTGATGATGTGATCTGTAATGTTCTAGGTTCTATTGTTGGATATTGTATTTATAAAATACTTTTTTAAAACTATCTACTAAATTCAATATTCGAAAGTCAGAAAAAAATGATGGTAGTAATCTGGAATTTATTAATAAATGACATTGAAAATAAATTCATCCTGTGTTTAACGACACTGTGAACGGTAATACTAATTAACATTGAACTTTTACAACAAGGGATGATAATATGATATACATTTACACAGATTTTGGTGGAACACATACTACCTCACTAGCTGCAGCGTATCATTTAAATAAACTACCAACGGATCGCAAATTAACGAAAGAAGAAATTTTGAATGTAGATTACTTTAATAAATTGAAAACAGAAGATATGGGAAAAATTATTTTTCATGGGATCGATGAACATGGTCATCCTGTATATACGATTGGATGCGGCGCATCAAAAGTTGTTGTACCTGCGATGAAGCATTTAGGAGAAATCTTGCAAAAACATTATCAAAGTCATGAAAAAATTATTTTTTCTAATACATCACCAACCGTACCTTTACCAATGACTTTCGGTGGTCTGTTTTCTAGAAGGTTCCATATCGACTTTATTGGTGTACCGTTACTCGTATGGGGAGCAAAAATTTGCTGTGATAATATACAAAGGCTTGTTAGTTATACTAAAGAAGCTGGCCGATTAACGAATGATTATGTTGTAATTTTAGATAATGAAACCTTTAAATAGTATATGATAAGAAGAAAATCGAGCAAATTCCTTGATTTTCTTTTTTATTTGTGAAATAGACAAGAAATAGTCACAATTAATATGCATCTACTATAGCCAAAACAATAAAGTCCTGTTACTATTACAGGGATATTCTCTTTTCGTAACATAAATATATAGAAAAGTCAGAAAAGAGGAATTGAATTAAGGGAGGAACAACATGAAGCGTGTTGCTTGGATTACTGATAGTACAACTGCGAGTTTTAAAACAGAAGGAGATAACTTTGTTATCCCAATTGAAGTTATTATTGATGGTGTGTCGTACAAAGATTGTGAAGAAGGTGTGCGTGAGCGCGTTTATAACGCTTTGAACGAAGGTAAAACTGTCACTACATCACAGCCTAACATAGGGGAAATGGTAGAGTTATTTTCGAAATGCAAAGAAGAATATGAAGAGGGATTTGCAGTTGCTATTAGCGGAAAAGTAAGTGGAACCTATCAAAATATGAAGTTAGCTGCAGAAATGGCAGGTTTTCCGTTGACGGTATTAGACAGTGAAACAACAAGTTATCCAATGGATGAACTAATTAGAAAAGCGAAATCGTTATACAATGATGGTATGACTTTACAAGATATACACAAAACATTAGTAGATGAAAAAAGAAGACCTTTTCATGTATTTCCAAAGAGTTTAAAAGGTCTATATGCAAGTGGCCGTGTAAAGGGTATTCAATTTTTACTTGGAAGTTTATTAAGTGTCAACTTAATATTAGAAGTAAAAGGTGGAGAGCTTTTACTTGAAAAAAAAGTTCGTAAAATCCAAAAATGTCGAGAATATATTAAAAATGAACTTGAAAAAGAATTACCAAAAGTACTTCACATGTTCCATGCTAACGATAAAGCTGGAGCTGAAGAATGGATTGCAGATATTAGACAAGCATTCCCTGAAATGGATTTCAAATTATATCCATTACCAATTTCATTTGCGGTTCATGCAGGTGAAGGTACAATTGCAATTAGTTATTAAAGTAAAACCCGTGAATAATTCACGGGTTTTTTCATAGTATCGGGAAAGACCTTATTATACTATAAGGTCTTTTGTACCTCTTAAAATGGCTTGAATAGCATTTATTTGAGATCATTAGGTAGTTAGAGATTGATGACTATCTTTAACGAAAAAAGTTGAAGTCATATTTTTTAATGTCAATAAATCAGAATCTTCTTTCTTTTATTTCTACAGTTACAATCTATTTACATATAAGATTATTAGGATTATATTGACACTGAAAGAGAAAACAATAGATGGAAGGGGATGTTTTTTATGTTTAAAAAAGCAGCACTAGGGATTTCATCGTTAGCAATCACAGCGTTCGTCGGATTAGGAATGGCAACAGAAGCTTCAGCTGGACCAGCAGCACCACTTACTTCACTAAACGTCGTACAAGTAGAGTCTGAGCTAGGCGGGGTAGAAACAATTAATCAGAACAGCTTCAGCACATCGCGTAACCACGGGGGAAAATATTTATATATTACAACGAAAGAAATGGGCTATGGCCAAAACCCATTTGCTAAAATGAATGGTTCTAATGTAAAAAGCATTGATTCCACTATAATTGGGGGAAGACCAATCGTTGGCTGGTATTATAAATGGGATGCTTCTGGACACCAACAAGGAACCTTTGAGTACCAAAAGACATCTATAAATGCACCATTTAATACAATGCGTACGTCAATTTATATCCAATAATTTTGAAAGCGTTCGCACATATAGAATAGTGAAAAAGGTACTTCTAGGAGTACCTTTTTTTGATTTGAATCACGTTCATCTATATTTATAATCCCGATTCCACAGCAAGAATGCTTCCCATAAAACAGATTGTATTTTTTATTTTGAATAAAATTTTAGCAAATAAGTTAAATTTAGAAATTCATTCAAAAGGGTATAGTGTTGAACATAATTAAATAATATCGAAATAGCGCAGGATGATGATCCTGCGCTTATCTATCGTAATTCAGCTGTTTTTCTAATGACAATTTTATCAATTTCATCTTCTTCATCACCGATAAATAACCCGCGTTCTTTTAAATATGCCTCAAAATATAAATCTGCTTCAGCGCGTTCGTCATATGGCTTTACAGAGAGAACGAAACCTAATTTGTTTTGTTCTTCTAAATGAGCAGTGGAGATGTAAGCCGGTACATTATGGCGTAAAAACAGTTCTTTAACCGGAATAATCATATCTTTCATTAATTTCGTTAGCATACCCATTTCAAAATCGAAATTAAAGCGATCTATACTAGATAAATCAGCGAATACTACACCGATAAAACCTGTATTAAATACTTCTTGATATTCTACATCTTTGTCATGGCCGCCGTAAAAATTCTTTTCGATCAAATAATTTACAAAATAAGCAACGCCATCACTTTGTTCAAATGGTTTCGTTGAAAGAACAAAGCCAATTTTCTTTTGTTTATGTAAATACACACATGACATGTATGCTGAAATGTTATGTTCTTTAAACAAAGCGCTTGTTGCTCCAGAGAGACCATCTAATACGTGATGAACAATTTGAAGTTTTTTACGAGCGAAATAATAGGATTTCTTTTGTAACTCCAACGTATCAATAAAGACAGAGCCGATAAAGCCTGTATTTGAAATAATAGGTGCTTGCTTTTTTCTTCCTCTGCGCTTTAATGAAGCCATTGTTAAAATCATCCCTTCATGTACGTTTAAAATAAAAAAGAACGTTTGTTCGTATATTTATATTTTACTATTAAAACGCTATAAAGTAAAGGGTTTTTAATGAAAATATAACAAAAAAGACACCTTATAAAAGGTGTCTTAAACACTGTAGGGAATAGGATTTACCCTAACTATTTATATTATGATACAGAAACAATCTCTTCTGTATCTTCTACATCTAAATGACAGTCCATAGTACGAACATCTTGATCTTCATGACTTCCGAAATAAATAGTAATTTTCATATGTATCGCTCCTTTATTCTAGGAATACCTAAAATAATTACTAGTAATGTTAATATTTATTATATACCACTTTTTTCATTCCGACAACGTTATATCATTTTTAATTATTTTAAACTATAGAGCACAATTTAAAGAGGTACTTTTTATAGAAAAAGGTAAATTTCTAATATGTTATATTTAATATAGAAGAATTCGAGTATTACTTTTTATGAAAAGGAGAACTATTGATGAATTATAAACAACTACTAATAGATAACTTTGCATATAAAACTTCATATGTTGCGCAATTTGTGACCGGAACGAGTATAAAAGAAACGAAAGATTATATTGCTGTTGATTGCGGATTACCTGCCGATACATTTAATATCATCACTCTACTAAACAATAATTTAACGGTAGGGATAGAGAAATTATATAAGGAGGTAGACTACTATAATCAAAAGAAATTTCCAATGAGTGTTTGGTTATGGGATGAGGAGCAAGAGCGGGATATAAAAAGCGAGTTAATTAAAATCGGTTTAAAAGAAGCGGAGCAAAATATCGCGATGGTAGCAGATTTAAAAACAATTTCTCCAACAATAAACATGCCAGTAAGTTTTACAATTCAACAAGCATCATCACCTGGACTAATAAAAAAATTTGGAAAAACGTTAGCTAATCTATTTGGCACATCAGAGGAAGGTATACATGTACAAGCATTCTATAATCAAATTTCTACTCTTGATTTATGGAACAGTGAGAATATGAAACTATTTTTAGGATTTTATGAAGGCGAAGTCGTAACTGTTGGTTCATTGATATGTTCAAAAGATAGTATTGGTATTTATGACATAGCAACGAAAGAAGAAATGAGAGGACGAGGATTCGGATCTATTATGTTCAATTTCCTTCTGCAAGAAGCACAAAAATTTAAAAATACGTATTGTGTATTACAAGCTTCACCCGATGGAATCAATATTTATAAAAAATCGGGATTTCAAGCTATCGGCAAAATGACTGTATTCGAAAATCGACATTTAATTAAGTAAATCATTCAAGTTAAATCGTCTTTATATAGGAGCTTATAAATCGTTATGAAAAAGATATATCTCGTTACAATAATTTGTGCCTTTATAGTAATAAGTATCTTTGTTTTTCAGAAAACAAATGAATATAAGTATACTAAGGCTATTAACCAATCAAATCATATAAAAAATATCGCACATAGAGGCGCTTCTGCGTATGCACCTGAACATACAATAGCAGCATATCAATTAGGACAACAAATGAATGGAGATTATATAGAAATTGATCTCCAAATGACAAAAGATGGACATTTAGTGGCTATGCATGATGAAACATTAAACCGTACAACGAATGGTACTGGGCTGGTGAAAGAGCATACATTAGAAGAAATAAAGCAACTAAATGCTGGCTCTTTTTTCAATGGAAAATATCCGAACTTAGCAAAGAAAGAATTTGAAAATGTTAAAGTCCCAACATTAACAGAAATTCTTGAAACGTTTGGGCATAACGCGAACTATTATATCGAAACAAAATCACCTGATGAATATCCAGGAATGGAAGAAAAATTATTAGAAATTATTAATCACTACGAAATACATGATAAAGTTATTATTCAATCGTTTAGTGAAGAAAGTGTACAAAAGATTCATAGCTTAAATAGTAATATATCCATAGTACAATTATTACCTTATAAAAAAGTAGTTCAATTAACAAAATTAGAGATAGAAAAGTATAAAATGTACTGCATAGGTCTTGGTATGAATTACAAATATATTGATTCAGATTATGTAAAGAAAATAAAGAAAAGCGGATTAGAAGTTCATCCATTTACAGTAGATAATGAAAATGATATGAAAAAGTTGCTTGCATGGGGAGTCGATGGAATGTTTACTAATTATCCAGATCATTTACATTCAATATTGGATTTGAAAAATCATGAATAAGTAGTGTTATTCATAAAGGAAAAATTTACACAACCTGTATACTAGGATTATCAATGCAAGAAGGCAGGTAGCATATAAAAAGAAAATACCAAAAACCGCAACTGGAAGACTTAGGTTGTGGTTTTTTTATTGCTTCCATTTCAGTTTACAAAGTTTGAAGCTAGAAGTGAAAACCTTTTTAGATGAATTGGCTTCTTATGTATTTGTACTTCGTGTCGTTCTAGGTATATGTACAACCCATGAGATGAATTTTGCATAGGATAATAGAAAAGGAGATGTTGCATATTGAAATACCACAATAGAAATGTAAGTAATCTGAATAAATTAGCGGATAATACGAAAGCTGCAGCTTTTAAGTGGTATCAGTACTGCATTAACAATGGTATTGAAGTGTTAATTTATGAAACAATCCGTACGGTCGAGCAACAACGTGAATATGTTCGTAAAGGAGCATCACAAACGATGCGCTCATATCACTTAGTAGGACAGGCATTAGATTTTGTTCCAATTCAGTCGAATGGTACAGAAGATTGGAATGGCTATAATAAAGAACCGTGGGCATCAGCAATTCGTTATGCTAAACAAATTGGCTTTGAATGGGGCGGTGACTGGAAAGGATTCGTGGATAGCCCGCATTTGCAATATAACTACAAAGGATATGGAACGGATACTTTTGGGAAAGGTGCTCAAAACGTAGTGACTTCTCCTCCATCGAATGATAGTGTAGGGGTTGCGTATATTAACGGTAGTAATGTAAATTTACGAAAAGGACCTGGTACTGGATACGGCGTTATTCGTCAATTAGGGAAAGGAGAGTCCTACAAAGTATTTGGAAAATCAAATGGCTGGTTAAATTTAGGTGGCGATCAGTGGATTTATAACGATCCATCATATATTCGTTATACGGGAGGGAATGTACCAACATCTTCACAATCATCAAACGATGGTGTAGGTGTAGTTACTATAATCGCTGATGTATTGCGTGTTCGTACCGGCCCAGGAACAAATTACGGCATTGTGAAAAACGTGTATCAAGGTGAAAAATATCAATCGTTTGGATATAAAGATGGTTGGTATAATGTTGGTGGAAATCAATGGGTTTCTGGTGAATATGTTACGTTTATAAAGTAAATATAAGAGCCGTCCTGTTGGGCGGCATTTTATTTTAAATATTCATAGGGCGAGCACTCATAATATCATTCGTGATACATAGAGTATAATTTTTCATTCTAATAATCAGAAAGTAATCAAAATGTAATTAATTTCAACTACGCTTTTTATATTTTTTTGATACACTGGCTACGAGGGGAATACCAATTAAGGTGGGTAAAAACCAAAACCATATTGGCGGAAGTAAATTTATAATAGGAATATGGATGCCGACATTTACTAAAAGTGCGGTGACTGCACCTATATAAGAACCTAACATACCTCTGATGTGGTGATGGAGCCAATTTTTCCAACGTTTTTTTCGTGCAAGGTATCCATAAATCGCAAATGAATAAGAGAAGATTGCTACATAAAATAAATATGCGACTTTATCCCAGTTGATAATGGATAATATTATTGCCGTAAGGGTAATGACAACATAGGATGCATGATATATTTCGCCCCATTCGGTATGTTTTCCTTTCTTCTTTTGAGCAACCATCGCTACAATACCAGTGATTAAGCATATTGTTCCAAATAGGATGTGTATGGTTAAAAGAATGTTAAAAATGCTCATAATAATTCCTCCTTTTTTATTTTTATAGTATTGCAGTATAGGAGAAAAGTTGAAAAATATAGTTAGTTCGGCTTAATATATTGAAATAAAGGTACTCCTAGAACAAAATCCAATGATTGAAATGTTTTCTTAAATTTAGTGAGATGATTATTACGTTAAGTGAAGGAGAGACTTCTATGTTTACATCTATTACATATTTACAATCGGGCAATGACAAGCAACAAAAAATATATGATGTTTTGAATAACCTAAACATCATGGAGGATTTAGCTTTATATAATCCCGTTCTTTGTGGGACAATCCCGATAAGAATTGATACTCCTCAATCTGACTTAGATATTGTAATGGAAGTATATAACTTTGATGTTTTTGAGCAGGAAATGAGATCTTTATATGGTTCTTATGGAGGGTTCAACATTAAAAAGAAAAAAATTAAAGGTACTGAATCGATAAAGGTGAATTTTGAATTCGAAGGTTTTGAATTTGAATTATTTGCTCAACCTAAGCCAGTGCGTAATCAAAATGCATATAGACATATGATAGTGGAGCACATGTTATTAATGCAGCATCCCCATATAAGGGAAGAAGTTATTCACTTAAAGGAACAAGGTTTAAAAACAGAACCTGCATTTGCTCAAGTATTAAATATTGACGGAGATCCTTATGAAAAACTTATTTTATTAGGGCAGGAAATGAAATTGTGGTAAATAAGATACGTAAAAAAATCCTCCAAAAACAAAAGAGGATTTTTTTATGCCGTTAACTTTCGAATTAATTCACTGAGCAATTTAACCCCGTAAGTCATTTGTTCTGGAGAAGCATATCCATATGATAAACGAATGTACTGATCTGATTCTTCTTCATAAATACGTCCCGGGTTTAAAAGAATTCCTTTTGATAGTGCCTCTGAAAATAGTTTTTTCATCGGAATGTTATGCACAACCTTTAGCCATATAAAAAATCCACCACTAGGAATATCCCACGATGCAACATCTGCACAATACTTATTTAAAGCTCGTATCATTATTTGTCTTCGTTCTTTCAGGTGAATTCTTACGTTTGCTACATGGTCTTCATAAAAACCTTCATTTATCCATTCAGCAGCTACTCTTTGAGATAAAGAGCTGGATCCATAGTCTGTTTGCATTTTTATATCTGACAATCTATCAATAACAGGTTCTGGTCCGATTATCCATCCAATTCTAAGTCCTGGGGTAAGTGTTTTAGAGAGACTACCAATATATAATACATGTCCATGTTTATCCATTGACTTTAAAGGAGCTGGTGGTGATTTATCAAGCCATAACTCTCGGTAAATATCATCCTCGATGATAGGCAATTGCTCTTTTTCACATATTTTTAATATTTCTTTTCTTCGCTCTTTGGACATCAATATCCCCGTTGGATTTTGAAAACAAGGGATTGAATATAAAATATTATTTTTTTGACTATACTTAATTCGTTTTAATAAGTCGTTAGGTAAAATACCTTGATTATCCATTGATATACCGGATAAATTTATATTTGCTGATTGAAAAACATGAAGTGAATATAAGTAAGAAGGTTGTTCAAGTAAAACAGTTGATTTTCTATGTAAAAGACCAATTGATATTAATTGTAATGCTTGGAGTGCACCAGAGACTATTAATATAGAACCCGGTGATGCATGTATTCCAAATGATTTTACGTATTTGCTTATTGCTTCACGTAACGGATAAAAACCTTTTTGTTCTTCGTATCCGAAATAATCTAATTCCTCACTGACGTTTTTTATTATAGATTGCATAGTTTCAAGCGGGAAAAGATGAGGTGCAAGTTCACCTTTACTAAGATGAATAAGCGTTTTATTTGCTTCCGCTTCATTTATTTCTCGCACCATTAACTTACTTGGTTTATGAATACCGGCCTTTACATATTCACTCCAATCGGGCGGGGGATTAGTTGCTAATAATGACCATGTATTATTTGTTACAATTGTTCCTGCTCCGATTTGTCCTTGAATTAAACCATCTGCCATAAGTTCATCTAGCGCAGTTATTACAGTACTTCGATTTACATGAAATAATTTTGCTAACTGCCGCTGACTAGGGATTTTACTTCCAATTGGCCATTCTCCGTTTTCAATTTTTTCTTTTATATAGTCTATTATCTGCCAATATTTAGGCACTTTTTTATCGGTTGTCATATAAAAAACTCCCTCGTTTATTTAAAAGATTCAAAGTGGTTGGTTTTTCCGATAAATAACTGGTTGAAGACATTGTATCAACTATTAAATATGATGAAAAGAAATAATTGGTAATTTAAAAATGGTTGGTTTTTTAGGGAAGGAGAGAAAACATGCATAATAAAAAATGGGATTTACGCATTATATGTGCTCACGCTTTTACAATTCTTATATGGGGAACTGCTTTTCCAGCAATTCGTATGGGGCTTGAATCTTATACGCCTGAACACCTTACTTTACTACGTTTATTAATCGCCTCATTTATACTTTTGTTATTTTCATTTATATACAAACTACGACTACCGGATTTAAAGGATATCCCAGCATTTTTTATATTTGGTGCTTTAGGGTTTACTATTTATCACATCGCATTAAACTACGGCGAAAAAACAGTAAATGCTGGATCTGCAAGTTTAATTATTTCAGTCACTCCAATAGTGACGGCAATTCTTGCTTCTGTTTTTTTGAATGAAAAAATGAAATTAAATGGCTGGATTGGTGGTGTAATGAGTTTTGCAGGAATTGTCTTAATTTCACTTAGCCAAGGCGACGCTATTCAATTAAATAGCGGGGGATTATTTATATTATTAGCGGCGATTTCAGAAAGTCTATTTTTCGTTTTCCAAACATCTTACTTAAAAAAATATGGCTTCTTACCATTTACCATATATACAATTTTGTCTAGTACTGTATGTATGCTTATTTTCTTACCCGGAGTTTATCAAGAAATACTAGCAGCCCCTCTTGAAGTTAACTTGAGCGTTATATATTTAGGTGTCTTTCCAACAGTACTCCCGTATATTACATTGGCCTATATTATATCTCGTACTGGTGCTTCTGAAGCAACAAGTTCTCTATATTTAACGCCAATAACTGCGTGTTTCATTGCTTGGATATGGTTAGGAGAAGTGCCAACTTTAGTTTCAATAATTGGCGGAGGAATTACTATACTTGGAATTGTGATTGCTCATATACCAGTATTAAGAAAAGAAAAACATAGGAATTTAGCAAATAATCAATCCGTATAATGTAATTCAATAATGATTTTATAATACTTTTTTATATAGTTTCTTTCTTATGTTGATAAATATAATATTTTGTATTTCAGTTAAATATTGTATGTTACATTTTATGTAGTAAGCATTTTAAAAGGAGATGACAACATAATGAATGGAAAAAGAAAAATTTTCACATGTATTTCTATTATAGGAATCGGACTAGCTAGTTTTTCTAATTCTAGTTTCGCAGCAAATGTAACGGACAATTCAGTACAAAATTTTATTCCCATAGTTAATCAACAAGTAGCTGCTGTAAAGGAAATGAAACCATTTCCCCAGCAAGTTAATTATGCAGGCGTTATAAAACCGAATCATATTACACAAGAAAGCTTAAATGCTTCTGTAAGAAGCTACTACGATAATTGGAAAAAGAAATATTTGAAAAATGATTTATCTTCTTTACCTGGTGGTTATTATGTAAAAGGAGAGATTACAGGTGATGCGGATGGATTTAAGCCACTTGGAACTTCAGAAGGTCAAGGGTATGGGATGATAATTACAGTATTAATGGCTGGTTATGATTCGAATGCTCAAAAAATCTATGACGGTTTATTTAAAACAGCAAGAACTTTTAAAAGTTCTCAAAATCCTAATTTAATGGGATGGGTTGTCGCAGATAGTAAAAAAGCACAAGGTCATTTTGATTCTGCTACTGATGGGGATTTAGATATTGCGTATTCTCTTCTTCTTGCTCATAAGCAGTGGGGATCTAATGGAACAGTTAATTATTTGAAAGAAGCACAAGACATGATTACAAAAGGTATTAAAGCTAGTAATGTTACAAATAATAACCGACTAAATTTAGGAGATTGGGATTCTAAAAGTTCACTTGATACGAGACCATCTGATTGGATGATGTCACACCTTAGAGCATTTTATGAATTTACAGGTGATAAAACTTGGCTTACTGTTATTAATAATTTGTACGATGTTTATACGCAATTTAGTAATAAGTACTCTCCAAATACAGGACTTATTTCAGATTTCGTTGTAAAAAACCCACCACAACCCGCACCTAAAGACTTCTTAGATGAGTCAGAATATACAAATGCATATTATTACAATGCTAGTCGGGTACCATTGAGAATTGTAATGGACTATGCGATGTACGGCGAGAAAAGAAGTAAAGTCATTTCTGATAAAGTTTCTTCGTGGATTCAAAATAAAACGAATGGAAATCCTTCTAAAATTGTGGATGGTTATCAATTAAATGGATCTAATATTGGTAGTTATTCAACTGCTGTATTTGTTTCACCGTTTATTGCTGCAAGTATAACGAGTAGCAATAATCAAAAGTGGGTAAATAGTGGATGGGATTGGATGAAGAATAAGAGAGAAAGCTATTTTAGTGATAGTTACAATCTATTAACTATGCTTTTTATTACGGGAAATTGGTGGAAGCCTGTACCCGATGATAAAAAAACACAAAATCTAATAAATGATGAAATCTATGAAGGATACGATAAATAATCAAATTTGAGAATATTTACCTAAGAAAAGGAATTAGCATACGCTAGTTCCTTTTTATATCTTGTAAAACATTATCCATTTTAAACTTTGCATATGTATACTTGCTTTTTTCATATAAATAGCTATTGATGACTCAATTTTTTTATGAGGGGAGAGTATTTCTTGGAAAAAGTATTATTTTTCGGAGACCCAGGTATTGATGACTCATTTGCCATTATGTATGGTTTACTGCATCCCGAAATTGAAATTGTCGGTATTGTAACTGGATACGGAAATGTTGAGCATATACATGCTGCACATAATGCAGCGTATATTTTACAGTTAGCAAATAGACAAGGCATTCCTGTCATTAGTGGTACAACAAAACCACTTACAGAAGAAATTACTACGTACTACCCTGAAATTCACGGAGCAGAAGGATTAGGTACTATCCATGTTCCAGAAAGCGTATTATCTATTCCAATATACAATTTTGGCAGTATTGCTGCGATTCTTATAAAGTATGGAAAAGATTTAACGATTGTTGCTGTAGGAAGATTTACCTCGTTAGCAATTGCTTTTAATTTATGGAATGATTTAATGCTAAATGTAAAAGCAATATATTTCATGGGTGGTGTTTTTTTAGAAGTAGGAAACGTTACGCCGTTAGCAGAGGCAAATGTGTATGGAGATCCTATAGCAAGTAAAATTGTTTTCCATCAAGCAAAGAATTTATTAATATTCCCTTTAAATGTAACAAACAAAGCTGTGTTAACACCAAATGTATTTAGCTATATTCAAGCTAATACAAAGAATCCATTTCATATGATAATGAAACCAATGTATGATTACTATTTATCTGCATACCAAAAACTTAATCCATCTATCGAAGGACCTTTGCTACATGATGTGGTTGCAATAAGTGGATTAGTAAATCCAAGTTTTTTTGAATTTGTGCATCGTACAGTAAATGTAGATACATACGGAGATACGAAAGGACAAGCATTTGCTGATTTCCGCCCTAGCTCTATATCTGAAGGGGCCCATATAGCATTAGAAATAGATGAACAAAAATTCATTCAAGATTTTATAAAAATCATGTTATAAGTTGTTGTCGAAAAAGGGAATTATTTCAATGCGTTGAATATAAAAATACATCCCTCTAGATAAAGGAGCTTACAATATTGAATGTCCAGTTAAAGGTTGTTACGAGAGAAAATTGGGAAGAAGCATTAAAGCTACAAGTTAAAGAAAATCAGTTGAAATTTGTTCCATCCGTAGCAGTTTCGCTTGCTAAAGTATATATAAAACCAGATGGTGACAATGTAGAGTACATACCATTCGCTATATACGATGGTGACCTTATGGTTGGTTTTGTAATACATGCAGTTGTAAGAGAGACATCGGATATGTATTGGATTAACGGATTTATTATTGATCAATCGCAGCAAGGTAATGGTTATGGAAAAGCAGCCTTACAAGAAAGTATTAATATAATAAAAAATACGTTTAAGGCGTGTAAAGAAATTAGATTAACCGTACATAAAGATAATATCTCTGCAAAGAAACTATATGAACGATACAGTTTCAAATCATTAGAACAGGAGTATGATGGCGAGCAAGTATATCGTTTATTCGTTTAACTATTAGGAAGTAAAGGCGTGAAATGAAATATGCAATTTACTGAAGTGAAAATTGAAGTGTTCATTCCTGAAGAATATATTGAAACATTAAGGGATGAATTAAATAAAATTGGAGCATGTAAAACGGGCGAATATGACCATTGTTTTTCCTATAGTTCAGTGAAAGGATATTGGAGACCTTTAGACGAGGCATCTCCTTTTAATGGAGAAATTGGTCGAATATGCGAAGGGCAAGAATGTAAAGTTGAAATAAAGTGTAAACGAGAACTTGTAAAAGATGCTCTTGAAGTTATTAATGATATTCATCCGTATGAAACACCTATGATTTATATTATACCAATACTAAATGACTATTTTGAGCAACTATACATTGAATAATTAGGAGGAATATCAATTAAAAAGTAAATTTCATCATATTGTACGAGCAGTCATGATAAAAGATGAAAAATTATTAGTTGCTGAATATATTGGCCATCATTATTTTTTACCTGGTGGCCATGTTGAGATTGGAGAATCAGCAGAGAATGCATTAATAAGAGAGTTAAGAGAAGAACTTGGAGTAAACTGTAGTATACAACAATTTTTAGGAGTCATAGAAAATCAATGGCAAGATAAAGAAGTGCTTCATCATGAAATTAACCACATTTTTGAAGTAGAGTCACAAGATTTACATACGGACTTACCACCGAAATCTAGCGAGTCTCATTTAGCATTTCACTGGATAGATTATAATAAAGAATCCTTAAATGATTATGAAATCATGCCAATGCCTTTAGTGAAGGAATTACTTGAAAGAAAGTTAAGTGATGAACTACTAAATTGTTGGATTAGTAATTTTTAAATCACTTTATTTATAGTAAATACGTCCATCGAATGAATATAAAGAAAATAGGCTCAAAAACAAGGTACATCACCTAGTGTAAGTTCATATTTTGTTGATGTACGTATTTAGTCTATAGCCTTGTTTCAATCTTGTTTACAAAAATATATAAACTTTAACGTTTGGGCGGAATTTAAATTTATAAATGGAGGGGTTCGTAATGAATCAATTTCAACATGAACTACAAACATTAAACCTTAATGATTATCAAACTGGTAATGTTGTGTATTGGGATCAACAACAAAGTCAATATCCATACTATTACATTCAAGACGATGCACGTCGTTGCGGAGGATGCGGAGGTTGCGGAGGTTGTGGTGGACGCTGTGGCGGTTGTGGCGGCGGTAGATGTGGTGGCTGTGGTGGACGTTGCGTAGGTTGCGCTGGTTGTTTTGGTTGCTTTAATTGCTGGAACTGGTGGATTATTTAAATATATTACATCATTAATATTTTATATGAAAGAAAGGTGTAAACATTGTTTATACTTTTCTTTCATGCTGTAATTTTCGAACGTATTAAGGGGGATTTATTTGTATACATACGATAAGTTGATTTCTTGGGTAGAAAATATTAAAGAAAAAAATCATAGTTCTGCTACAGCACTTTGTATTATAAAAAATAATAAAATCGTACTAGAGCATTATAGTGGTTACCACTCAAATATCTCTACAAGTAAAAAAGTAACCGCGTCATCACAATTCAACGTTGCTTCTGCGAGAAAAAGTTATTTAGGTTTAATGGTAGCATACGCACTTTACGAGGGGAAAATAAACTCTATTGATGATGAAGCGACAAAGTATTTTAAAGACTTTGATTCTGCATTGCTTGGTAAAACAACGATAAGACATTTAGTAACACATTCGCACGGATTAGAAGAAACGAATGACGGGACAATTTTTCGTGAATTTGAACCGGGACAATCATGGGCATATAGAGATATTAATGTAAGAATGATGACACGTCTTATTTACCAGCTATATAACAAAAGTGTTCCTGAATTGTTAAAGGAGCGTGTGTTTAAACCTGCTAATTTTCAAGAAACAGGTTGGAGAGTTCAGCGAGATGAAAATTTAGTTGACGTTGTTAATAATCCAAATGAAGACGCAATTAGTGAAATTGGTACAGTAGATGACGGTACTGAAAAAAATCTGTTTGTCTCAGCTAGAGAATTTGCTTATTGGGGTAATCTTCATTTAAATCAAGGTGTGATAAACGGTAAACAAATTGTTCCAAAAGAAGTTATAAAAATCGCTACGAGTTTGCAGAGTCCAACATTTATAAACAAAGAGCTACCACAAAATGGGGTGTTTTGGTTCGTCCAAAATGAACCTGCACAATTAAGTGAGCTTGGTGAACGTATTCCAAAAGGGTCGTATCAAATATTAGGGATTACTGGACCGACTATTTTAGTAATACCTGAATATAATGTAGTTGTTGCAAAAATGTATAACAAAAGATATAACTACGGCGGTGATAATTACTTATATTATTTACGTGAATTTAGCAATTTAGTCACTGATACATTTAGTAGCGGTAATAGGGCATAATTAATCCTATAACAAAAAGGAGTGATTGAAAGTGAAAGATAAAGTGAGCAAAAATAAAAAACAAAATATAAAAGATGTAAATACAGAGCAAAATGCAATTTACAGCGATCCTAAAGATGCAGCAAATATGCAAACTGTACCGCAGCCGAAGGATTTTGATGAAATCGAATATTAATTTTTCATCCAACTATATGATGAATGAAAAATACGTCTTAAGTCCCATCACATATAATAAATTATTTGATAACATATATACATAAGCATTTGAAAATGTCTTATCTTAACAAAGCTTTCTTTAGAAACATTCGATATAACCTGCAAAAAGGCACTTCTTTATGAAGTGTCTTTTTGTGTATATGAACTTAATTACCATTTTCCGTACAGTATCTTACAATTTATGATGGATATACTAACTGTGAAAATTCATGTCAAGATAAAAGAAGGGGACAGTTAGTATGAAACAAACTTCTATAAATCCGTTACTAATTGTTCTAGGTACAATCATTGTTCAAATTGGCCTTGGAACAATTTATACATGGAGTTTATTTAATCAACCCCTTGTAAGTAAGTTTGGATGGAATCTTAATTCAGTAGCGATAACTTTCTCCATAACAAGTTTTTCTTTATCATTCTCAACTTTATTTGCAGCAAAATTGCAGAAAAAATTAGGACTTCGGAAACTTATTGCTACTGCAGGAATTGTTTTAGGACTCGGCTTAATACTTAGTTCACAAGTTTCTTCCTTACCACTATTATATTTATTAGCTGGTGTCGTTGTTGGTTATGCGGATGGAACGGCTTATATTACATCACTATCTAATTTAATTAAATGGTTTCCAAATCGGAAAGGGCTTATTTCAGGTATATCTGTATCAGCATATGGAATGGGCAGCTTAATCTTTAGGTATATAAACGGAAATCTTATCGATAACCTTGGTGTATCACAAGCATTCTTATATTGGGGTATTATCGTGTTACTTTTAGTATTAATCGGATCGTTCTTCTTACGAGAGGCAATTGTAAGTAATGCTGTAACTGAAACATTACACAATGACTATACTCCGCGTGAAATGATGCGAACGAAACAAGTATATCTCCTATTTTTTATGTTATTCACCTCGTGTATGGGTGGTTTGTATTTAATAAGTATGGTAAAAGATATCGGCGTACAACTCGTTGGACTTAGCGCAGCAACCGCTGCAAACGCCGTTGCTATGATTGCAATCTTTAATACAGTAGGTAGAATCATTCTTGGGACGTTATCAGATAAAATCGGCCGCATGAAAATTGTCTCTGCAACGTTTATTATTATAGGTTTGTCAGTCTTTACTTTAAGTTTTATTCCGCTAAATTACGGAATCTATTTTGCTTGTGTAGCAAGTGTCGCCTTTTGCTTCGGCGGTAATATAACTATATTCCCAGCTATTGTCGGAGATTTCTTTGGATTAAAAAACCATAGTACAAATTATGGGATTGTCTACCAAGGTTTCGGATTTGGTGCGCTTGCAGGATCATTTATTGGAGCGATACTCGGGGGATTTCAACCAACTTTCATTATAATCGGTGTTTTAAGTGTTATTTCCTTTATTATTTCAATATTAATTCGTCCACCAAATGCAGAAAAGAAAAAGGAACTAAAACATTTACATCGGAAAGTAGCTTAATACTAAAAAGAGTCCTAATATAGGTCTCTTTTTTTGTGTAGAGAGAATAGAGTTATTTAATTTAAAATGAAATGATTTGAGAAGCAATAAAGTTGTTTATTTCTTAATGAACTAAGTAGCAGATACGTAGAATATTCATATTGTTTTATAAAGGAACTAACATGTTGTTAAAAAACATTTAGAAAATTACAGTTAACCAACTTTGTGATGGAACGTGCACTTCATTCATAGACCATTATTTTCTTATAAGTTTACAATGAAAGTAGTTGGCTTATATTGATTACAACCATAATTTCTTCTGTTGTGGCATTCGCTACAACAAATATTGATGACATTTTTATACTGCTTGTTTTATTTTCACAAGTAAGAACAGAAGTAATTAGGAAAGAAGGTAGAGCTGTCCGCGAAAAAGTTATGAGAAAAAAACTTTATATTGTTATTGGACAATATTTTGGGTTTAGTATGATTGTTTTTCTAAGTATCGTTGGGTCTTTAAGCTCTTTTTTCATTCCTGTTTCGTGGATTGGGTTATTAGGATTCGTGCCAATTTATATGGGGGTTAAAGGACTGTTGTCACTTCGTTCTTATAAAAGTAATGAAGTTATCGATAACGTTACTGGTTCATTATTTAAAGTAGCTTCAATTACATTAGCTAATGGAGCTGACAATATTTCGATTTATATACCAATGTTTGCTAGTCAAACTCTTGAAACAAATATCGTTACATTAGTTATCTTTTTTTTCATGATAGCGATATGGTGTTTTATTAGCTACAAATTGCTAAAAGCTCCTATACTAGCTAAAGTACTTGAGAAAAACTGTTATATTATTGTTCCAATTGTTCTAATTGGTTTAGGAATGTTCATTCTTTTTCGCAGTGATACAATTGGACTATTCTCCTAAGGTGTTGAAATAACGGAAGTTTTCATAAAAAAGAATTGAACAATTTTAATATTTTTTTGAGCAATTACATTCATTGAGATTAATTGGATTCTACACAACGTATATAAGTCTTATTACAGATGAAATGTAGTAGGGCTTTTTTATTTTAGTGAAATGAAACAATTGTATTAGTCATCTACGACTATTATTTAGACAGGACATTAGAATTATGAAGTTGAATAGCTATCGTAAAAGGAGTGTGACACTTAAAATGAAAATAGTACAGCAGTGGGTACAAGAAGATAGTGATTACATAAGAGAGAAAGTGATTGAATACAATCAAAAATATCTTGCAGATGAAGAAAAAACCCCTTCAGAGAAGGTTAGTTTCATAGTAAGAAATGAAAAAGAAGAAATCGTAGGTGGGGTAACAGCAATAATTTTTTGGCACCATGTACACGTTGACTTTCTATGGGTTTCTGAAGAATATAGGCATGAAGGCTACGGAAGCAAGTTAATAAAACTTATTGAAGAATTTGCAATTGAAAAAGGATGTAGGTTAATTAATTTAGATACTTTTAGTTTCCAAGCTCCTGATTTTTATAAGAAACATGGATATAAAGTAATTGGAGTAAGTGAAGATCATCCGAAAGGACATAATCATTATTATTTAGAAAAACGGTTAAAAAGTATATAGAATTTGTTAACGTTAGTATTTGAAATACAAATGCAATAAGGGCGAGGTTAATATTAATTTCAGTATTAATTGAATCAATTTTTATACTAAAACTGCAAGAACGTACTTTGGATAATCTTCCTAAGGTACGTTCTTTTTTTATATCAGTAGCCTATTCTTATTAACTCCAACAATAGTGGTAAAGGCAAGACTTAACTAACTTATATATATTAAAAGGAGTTAATGGTAGAATGAATAGAAGACAGAAAATTCCTTTTATTTAAAATAGAGGAGGTACATATGAAAAAAGTTAATGTTACATACGCGATTTTGTACGATAAAACTAATGAAAAGATCTTAATGGTAAAAAACAAAGGGGAAAATGGTTCTTATTATACATTACCAGGTGGCGCAGTTAAACTAGGAGAAACATTAGAAGAAGCAGTAATTCGAGAAGTAAAAGAAGAAACAGGGTTACATATAAATGTAAACGGGATTTGTTCTATCAGCGAAGCCTTTTTTGAGGAAAGAGATCATCATGCAATTTTCTTTAATTTTCTAGGCGAAATAATCGGCGGAGAGACATATATATCAAGGCCAAAAGAAATCGAAGAGATTACTTGGATGGAATTACATATAGCAGCTCCATATTTACGCATACCAGAACATTTACTAGATTTATTACAAAAGAAAGAAACAGTACCTTATTTTTTTAACGGAACAATCGTTCATCAATCTTCATAAAAATATTATCTTATGTAAGGCGGGGAAAACATGGAGTTTATCGTTAATCACAAACAATTCACTCAATCACTTTCAGAAGTCAACAAAGCAATATCAACAAAATCTTTAATTCCTATATTATCTGGTATAAAAATAACTGCAGATCAATCTGGAATTACTTTAATTGCAAGTAACTCGAATATTTTTATTAAAAAATTCATTCCTGTTTCAATTGAAGACGAAAAAATTGCAACTATTTTAAAGGCAGGAACTATTGTTGTACCTGCAAAGTATTTCATTGAAATAATAAAGAAAATGCCAAGTGATATAGCAATAAAAAGTAAGAATGAGCAAATTATTAAGATACAATCAGAAGAAATCACATTAAGTTTAAATGGATTTCCTGCAGATGAGTTTCCGAATGTACCGCTTATAGATAATCATGCAGAAATCAAAGTAGAGACAGAGCAATTGATTGAAGTATTTAAACAAACAGTCTTTGCAGTAGCAAAAAATGAATCTAGACCTGTTCTTACTGGGGTGCATATAGAGTTATCTAATAATAAGTTCATTTGTGCTGCAACTGACTCACATAGACTAGCTATACGCGAAACATTGCTTTCCTCAGATGTAAAAGCAAATTGTATTGTACCAAGCTCAACCATTAGTGAACTTCTAAAATTAATGAACGGCAATTCGGAATTCGTATATATCTACCTTTCAGAGAGTCATATTATATTTACGCTCGGAACAACTACATTATATTCAAGACTAATTGAAGGGAAATATCCTAATATTTCTAACCTTATTCCAAATGACTTTAAAACGATTATTAACATAGATAGAAAAAAGATATTACAAGGTGTAGATCGATCAAGTTTATTAGCAAGTGAATGGGCCAATAACAATGTTAACTTAGAAATCATAAACGAATCTACAATTAAAATTTCTTCAAACGCTTCTCAAATTGGGCAAATATCCGAAACGCAACAGATAGATGCGATTCAAGGTGAAAAACAATTAAATATATCTTTCGATGGGCGTTTTATGGTTGATGCTTTAAGAGCAATAAAAGAAGAAACGATTACTTTAAGCTTTGGCGGTTCTATGAGACCGATATTGATTGAAGCAGGAGAGCAATCTGCAGCAGTACATCTTATATCACCAGTAAGAGCTTATTAGGGATAGAGGAAGTGATTACATTATGTACAAGCAGACTTTTGTTTTATGAAATCATAAATTAATACATTATAAGAATGATGTATTAGTATAGCAAACAGTTTACTAAATCCTACATAATATAATTCAATCATAGACAAAGCAGCAATGGTAATCTGAAATACAAAGCAAAATAATAATAACCTAAATATAAAAGCCATAGATTAATCGATATGGGGTGAGTACGATGAAGAAAATAATTGTTTTACTCATTGGTATAGTTTTAATTATTTTTGCTTTTTATCAATACAACAAAAAAGATTATGCAGCTAAAAGTACTAACTTGTATGTAGAAAACTTTAAAGGGGAAAATGATTCAATAAAAATACAATCTGCTATTAATAAAGCAGAGTCTAGTAAAATTAAAACTGTATTGCTTGATGATAAAAAGTATAAAATCACGTCACCAATCATTGTTAAAAAAGGTGTGAAATTATTATTTGGTTATGGATCCCAATTTGTAGTTGAGGGAAACTTTAGAGTTTTAGAACTAGAGAAAAACGCATCCATTGAAGGAGCGTATATAGCTATTGACGATCCTAAATTTAACTCTGAAGTTATTTATTTAGACGGTAAAAATAAATATTATAACACTTGGAACAAAACACAAATAAAAGATATAAATATTATCAATTGGACGGAAACGAATAAAGGTACCGGAATTTCTTTATACTCTGCTGGAAAAGAAAATGAAATTTCGTTTGTTAACTTCGAAAATATTAAAGTTGTAGGAATGGAAACTGGACTGAAATTAGTAGCGAAAAAACCGAGCACCGGACAAGCTTGGATAAATGCCAATCGTTTTATGAACTTTTCTTTAGAAGACTGTGTAAATATGATTTATATGGATAGTCAAGTAACTACGCCAAATGAAATTAGTGGGAATCAATTTACAAACCTTCAAATACAGCCTTCAAATAAAACAAAAAGCGTTATACAGGTAAGTGGTCAACATAATGAATTTCATGGGATGGTGTGGGATTTAAATAAAATAAAACATGAAAACGAACTCATTGAACTGACTGATAAGAGTATGAATACAGTGGTTGAAATGTCCAGTGTACCAGCAAATAGAGTATTAGATAGTGGGAGATCCAATATAGTAAAATAAGTTTAAATACAGAAAAAAGAGCGAATTCTTTATAAGAGGATTCGCTCTTTTTATGTTTTAAAATTAAATTTCCTTCCACCAAGCTGATAAAGGATAGTCTGTAGATTTTAACGTAATAGATTCGCCAATTTGTGGTGTTGTAATTTTCACTCCTAAACGGTTGGCTTCTTGTGTAACACGTTCTATCGGGTCACTCCATTCGTGTAATGCTAACGTAAAAGCACCCCAATGAATCGGAAGAAGTAATTCTCCTTTAACATCAATATGGGCTTGTACCGTTTCTTCAGGCAACATATGAATAGCAGACCACCTCGGATCATATTGTCCGCATTCCATTAATGTAAGATCGAATGGACCGTATTTATCACCAATTTCCTTAAAGTGAGGGGCATAACCGCTATCACCACTAAAGAAAATTTTAGTCTTTTGACCAAGAATAAGCCATGAACACCATAATGAACAATCTCTATCTGTCATACCACGTCCAGAGAAATGCCTTGCAGGCGCACATACTAACTTAATATTATCAAACGTAATTTCGTCCCACCAATTATGCTCACTAATTTTACTAGGTGAAACACCCCATTTAATAAGATATTGTGCAACTCCAGTTGGAACATAAAAGTGCTTTGCGCGATCTTTTAACTGCATAATACTTTTGTAATTCAAATGATCATAGTGATTATGAGAAATGATAATCGCATCAATTTCTTGAAGGTCATCACGTTCTAAAGAAAAAGCACCACTATAGCGTTTACTATTAAACAAAGGAAATGGGGAAGAGGCATCTCCAAACATAGGGTCTAATAATAGTTTTTTACCTTCTATTTTCAAAAGAGAAGCAGAATGGCCAAACCATGTAACACTCTCAAACGATTCATTATCTTTATTTGATAAAACGATAGGCAAATCCTTTATAGGACGCAGCTTTGATTTCATTTTAAAGTAATCCGTCATTAAACTTATAATATCTTTCGGTTTAAAACTCATATCAGTATGAATTTGATTTGTATATTTCTTATTCATCAGTTCTCCTTTTTACGATTAACAATTTACGTATGTGGTTATTGTAGCTATTTGTAGTTTAAACTATATCATTTTACCTTTCATCATAAATTCGTCAAATTCATTATTCGTATCTATAAAGTACAAATCGCAAAGTGGCAGCTAAAACAAATATTAAGTACATGTTGTAAATTGTTTTTATTTAGTAAATTCCTTCTTATACGCAACAAAGAACATACGTTTCGTTGTTTGTTATAGAAGAAAATATGTCTCTAATAAAAGAAAGGAAGGAGAGGATGTAAGTGCACATAGAGCGAAAAAAGAAATCAAAATGTAAACTATCAAAAGCTGAAATCATTCATATGTATGCAGAAGGGGAAAGTACTTCAGAAATCGCGATGCTTACTAATGTTTCTGCAAGGTATATTCGTATGGTTCTAACAGACAACAACGTTCCAAGGCGCGCTATAGGGAGCTGGAAGAGAAAGTATGACATAAAAGAAGATTATTTTAAAACTTGGTCAAATAATATGGCTTATATTTTAGGATTTATAGCAGCAGATGGTGTTATACAGAAAGAAAATCAATACAACTATTTTCAAATTGGATTTATAAAGACAAAGATATTTATTTGCATAGAAAATATGAAGTGTTTCAGAAAGAAAGTCTGAGTTTAGATCAATTACAAGATTGAAAATTAAAACAAACTCAAACTGCCGTTAAGCAAAGAAAACAAAATTTCCTTGAAGAATATATGAAAAATAAATGTAATGCTACAACTTGTTCAAATTTAGAAATAAGCGAATCGGCTTTCAAACGTTGGCTAAAAAATGATAATTAATTTAAAAGAGATTATGAAAAGATTAAGTTAATTAAAGATAACTTATTAATTGAAATTGAAGCAATTGCTGTAGCAAACTAATTTTAAGAACTTATTCGTAATCATATCAATGCAATTCGTTTAATGCGTTCAGTTAAAACGAATTGCATTTTTTATTGTCTTAAATATAATTTATATCTGGAGACATTATCATCAACAACTCATAAAACAACAACAAATAAGCACACAATCGATTACACAGAATGAATCCGATGAAAAGGGAAGCGTAACAATCTAAACTAACATATAATAAGTTTATTACTTTTATCCAGTTAACATAATATATATTATAGGAAGTTATAGAAACAAATCGATTACAGGTATCAAAAACCAAGTAAACTATACTTAATGAGACGTAACAGAGATTTTTAGTGAGATTCACATGAAATCTTATCTAAACAAATTTCTTCAGTTTTTATCGTTTTTATTTGTTATAAATTCATCACAGCAAATCTTAATCAATAATCGCTTGAGATTTAACGAATCCAAATCATTTTTGATCGGCAAGAAATTTTTATACAGAAAAATTATTTCTATACAAAATATAAATTAGTGATTTTATTTTATGTTTTACTTAATGAATTGATTGCTATTTGCACACATTTTACAACTTTACATTATTTGTTGTTATTTCTGTTATTTAGGCTTGACTTTCATTACACTCATTGTTTTTTATTCTAGTTAACATAACGTTTATTTTTAATATAAAAAAATCTTCCCTTACCTTCAGGAAGATTTTTTGTTTGCTATTATTTTATTTATATCTTCTAGTAACAATCCCAATTGTAAATGACATTGGAAAAATCTAGATTTAACAGCTCTTCCTTACGTATAAAGAAATTAGCAACACCAGAATCTCCCCACATAATATTTAATGAATCGTCTGTATCGATTTGCAGCAATAATATGTCATGCTGTTGGTATTTTTCTTCCCATTCTCTCGGATCTGTCTGTGTGAAAAATGGATATCCGCCAATTTTATGTCCTTGATCTTTACATAAATCATCATACAGTTCGCCTAATTCTATATTATTTTCTTCATCAACAATTTCTTCCCAATCAATGTTATCACTAAAAATCATTTCAAATCGATAATCTCTTGGTGTTACTGGTTGATATGCCAACTCAAACTTTAGTTTTGCTGCTTCGGGTATGATAAAATTCTCTAAATCTAAAGTGTTTAAATAACTAAAATCAGTAATCACCTTAGTTAAATCCGCTGTGATTGTAGAATGATAAACAATTCGAAAGTCTTTTTGGCTTGTGGGATGATCAAAATCTGCTCCAAAAAGATCTTCTTCAGCACTTATGAAAAACTGTAACATTCCATGTTGAGGCATATGTTCAATGTTTGGTATTTCTTCAAGGTTTAACTGCGCAAGTAGCATCATAGGTTGTCCGTTTGAGTCTTTAGGATGCTCTTGATCTATAGGTAAATACGGATAACCACCAAACTTACTTTCAAAAAGGGTTGTCTCTGCTAATGTTCCAGACACTTTAACATACGGTTTCACACTTTCTTCTAAAATACTACGATACTGTTCTAGTTCTTTCGGAATTTGAAGTTGATACGTATTCTTCACTACATTTGCCTCCCTTTAGTAATGAATTGAAAATGCCTAACTTAATTATATAGCAAGCGATAGCTTAATTGAAAATCGTTAAAAATCCATTTTCACCCTCATTTTTTGCGCGCTTGGTGGACAAAGTAAATTATGCTCTAAAACCTTTTTATTGATAGTTCGAATTAATTCCGCTGCTTCTGCCGTATTTGTATTTTCTTTTAGCTTTTCTTTTAAATCATCAATTTCCTTTGAAAGCTCAATCCACCTAGGTAATACATGATTATTTTTCAAAGTTCTATACAGTTGCTTTTCAGGATTGTACGAAAGATCTTTATCTAGATTTAGAGGTTTCTCCTTACCAGGTAAATTATCAAAAGACCCTTTCTTTTTTGCTTCTTTTACGATAGAACTAATATGGTCCTCATACGTAAATGTCCAAACTTTCTCATCTTTTACTAAAATCTCTTGCTTTTTTAGTTTTTTATCTAGTTCTTCTTGATTCATAGAATCTCTCCTCTTTACATTTTATAGTAGCGTTTTTGTACGTTTCAATGCTTTCAATCCATCAAATAACTTTTCTCGCCACCAAATACCGTCATATCCGCCTTGAAACTCTTCATAAGTAATCTGGATACTCTTTTTCTTTTAAAGCTTTATACAGGCGTCTATTAGCCGTTAAAAGAGGTTTGTTTTCGAGTTCTCCTGCTGCAATATAAAAATGAGGTTGAGTCGCATTTAAATCTATAGATGAAATTTGATTTTCATAACCATCCTTTTTCCAATGCACGGATCCAGACATTGACAACACGTTTCCGAAAACATGTGGATTTTAAAGCGCTGCATAAAAAGCTGCTAGGTCACCAAGACTGAAACCAGCAATTGTTGTATGATTCCTTTCTTGATAAACGTGATACTTAGATTGAATCCACGGAAGTAATTCCTTCGTTAAAAATGCATTCATTTTATCGTTATAAGTTAGCTCTTCTAATCGATCGACAGGATCTATAGCAACAGCAATACACGATGGGATTTCTTTTTCGTAAATTAAATAATTAAGTGTTTTTGTGATTGAAAGGTCATTAATGAATGAATTCCCATCAAATACAATGAGAAGTTCTTGAAGATGTGAAGTGTGAGAATAATCATGAGGCGTATAAATATGAATTTTGCGTGTGTTATTTAAAATCGAACTATAAAAAGAATATGTTTCAATCTTTCCGGATGGATAATCATTTGAAGGAAAACGACTGCTATATTGCACCTCCATTCCTATGTTTAACACAGACGCTTTATTGGTACCTTCTCCAAATGTATTTCGATTAAATTGGTCTATTTCGTACTGTTCACTACGCTTTATCCAATCATTTTCGAAAACATCGTTTACTGAAAAATAGTACGTTGAAATAAAACTCTTATCCGTCCTAAACGTTACATACCAAATATCTGTCTGTAACAATCGTTGTAATTGATTTACAGACAAATCCCAACCAGGAAAACTACCGAATACATAAACGTTTTCAGTGTTTTGATCCCCTAACCATATATACGTTATAAGCTTATACTGATTATCTGCAGGGCATTGTTCTATTAGTGGCGTGTGATTTGACTTTATTTCATGCAAAAAAGTATAAAGAGCTTTTTCGTTTCCATTCTTTAATTGATTTTTAAGCTTCTCTAACTTAGGACTGATTATTGTAGTCACCTCTCTTCCTCCTTTGTAGTATTCTATATGTAGTTTTTTTCATTAGAATCCCTATATAAAAGTAGTCGTAAGTTATTTGTTTAGCGAAGTTATTTATTAGAAAAGTAATCAATTGCCTGAATAGAAAGTTCTAATGATTTTATTCTTCTTTCTAAAAGCGTTCTTTGAGGACTCCCAAGCTTTGACTTAACGTAAATCTTTTCAATTGATGGAAGCAAACCAATTAGAACATTACGAGCTTCTGCTAAATCTTCCTGAGTATAATGATGAGTTTCTTGCTTCCAAACACTTTCTAACATAGCTAAGCCGATACTAGCTGCTTTGAGTCTTTTTTTCACTAAAGTAGTATTTGATCCTTTTTGAGTCATCTGTGATAAGGCATTTTCAAGTTTACTAATTGTTGACTGTAAAGATTTTATTGATTCTACTTTATCTATATTTGATACGTTTTTCATGTTAATGTTATCCCTTCTATGTTGCTAACTTGTTTTGTTTAATGTTTAATGAAATCCTTAAAAGCTTGATTTCACTCGAAATATTTTAACATAAATAACTAACTGTATTCGAGTTGGACAATAACTTAAAGTAAAACAGCTATTCCTCTCTCCTCCCCTGCATCATTCTATTATATGTACTTCTTTCTTCTCATTAGAATTCCTATATAAACTAGTTGTTAATATTGAATGTTTTATGAACAAAAAAACGTACAAGTAATGTAACCTGTACGTTTTCGCTTTTATTCAGTAAGGTAATAAAGTAATAGCTTTCTGGTCTTCTCATAACTTATGAAATCTCTATACAAAATGGGATAATTCACAATTTCTGTTTCTAGAAAACGATATTGCGGAAACCACTCGAAAAACGATTTTCTTAACCACTTTATTTGTTGAAACGTAATGTTCTGTTCGTTTCCATTTAGTACAGAATTTAAAGTAGCTGCTGTATGCATCCAATAATGATTAAAATCAGCGTTTATACAGTCATCTTCGGTAAATTTACTTTTTAAATCTCGCTGCAATTTTGCTGTAGCACGATAAGGAAACGGTTTATGAAGTGGACTATGCATTTTCTGCAATTCCTTAAAAATAATTCGTTTTCCTAACTTCAACTTTCCACCCCTTTATTTCTCTATCCAATTTAATAAGTTTTCATAATGATATTGAGCATCGATATACCCAAGATTATATAGATTAACGAGCTTTTCCTTATTTCTTTCTATTCCGCTTATGGGAAGCTGTACACTTGGTTGAATTACATAAAAATTATCTTTTTGTTCTTCTCGATTCATATAAGATATCGTCTCATTATAAAAACGATAATGGTCTACTAAATTCTCTGCGATTTTCGGATATTTTCTATATAAAATTTTAGCCAGGCCTGAAAATTTATTTCGCTGCTTCTCATATCCTTCTGGCTTTGTCATAATGACAACGTTCTTTTCATAACCATCCTTTTGGGCTTTCAAAACTGGTATAGGGTCTATAATCCCTCCATCTAATAATTTTCGATTATTATATTCTACAGCAGGTGCTATAAACGGCACAGAGCTTGAGGCGCGAATGATTTTTAAAATATCATTTCCGTGTTCTGCTTTATTATAATAAATGGCTTGTCCTGATTCGCAATCAGTCGTCCCTATGACAAACTGTTCATTACAGTTTAAGAAAGTTTGAAAATCAAATGGTACAATTTTATTAGGTACTTCATCAAATAAAAAATCCATTCCGAATAATTCGCGTTTTCGAATCAAATTTCGATAAGATATATAACGGTGATCTGCTACTAGCTCTGTATTTACTTTCTTATTTCTCCCTTTTTGACGTGATAAATAAGTTGCTCCCATACAGGCTCCTGCTGATACGCCGACTACATACGGAAAGAATAAGTTCTTTTCCATGAAATATTCGAGTACACCTGCAGTATATAAACCTTTCATTCCTCCGCCTTCTAATACTAAACCTATATTCTTCATGCTATATCCCTCTGCTTCTTTTTTCTTAATTCCATATTAGCATAAGATTTTAAGATGAGGTTATATAAACTAATTACAACAATAACCAGAAACTACTAAAGTAAAGTCATAATATCTTTGAGAGTAACATGTTACAATATAAGTAATTCATTCCACATATATTAAAGGAGGAATTTAATATGGGGTTATTTAGCGGTATTTTAGGAAATGCATCAAATACGAGTTCTGAAAGTGTAGAACGTGATTTAGAGAAGATTATGCTAGACGATGAAAAAGTAGAGCATGCTTATAAATTAATTCGTTATCTAATCGTATTTACAAATCGTCGTCTTATTTTAGTAGATAAACAAGGAGTAACTGGCAAAAAAACAGAATACCATTCTATTCCTTATAAAAGTATTACACAATATAGCATCGAAACGGCTGGGCATTTTGATTTAGATGCAGAACTTAAAATTTGGGTGTCTAGTATGGAGGATCCAATTACGAAAGAATTTAAAGGTGACGATAGTATTTTAAGCATTCAAAAAGCGTTAGTAACCTTTACGACAAAGTAGTGGTTTTTGTATTTTTATTCATTTCAAAAATTACTAACCCGAGTATTTTGGAAGAATATACATTATTTTTGTATATTTAATCTTAAATAATGTAGAAAGGTAAAGCGTATTTTGTATGCTTTACCTTTCTTTTTTGTAATAAACAAGTGTAGTTTTATCATTTAATTCCTTTTTAGCTTCTGTTCTTTTATACTCCATCTTTTCATACAAAAAACAATTTTTCTCTTCTTCTAAAATAGTAGCAAGTTCCCAGCTCGTTGCTTCAGGAAACATTTCCTCAATTAATGTAAGTACCTTTTGGGCAATTCCTTTTCCTTGATAACTCGGGTGAATAAACATTGGACTGATCCAAAATTTAGAGGGTGTTTCTTTTTGTGAAATGCATATCGCTCCAACAAGATTCATAGCCACTATTATTTTATAGAAGCCACCGTCTACATGATTTATTCTACAAATAGTTTTTTCGATAGTTTCATTTGCTGGATTTGTTTCATAGTCTTTATATTTATGTAATAAAGAGCTAAATGAGTCTATTTGCATTTGAAATATAACTTCTGCATCAGTTTCTGTCGCCTTCTCTAATATAATCTCCATGTTACCAATTTAGACGCTTTCTTAAAGAAGTAATATGAGCGGTATGGTGACGACCATGCCATGCGTATAGTCCTATTGCAACAGCAAGTTTTGTTTCACCAGTTTCAGGATGGTTAAATGTCTTTTCTAAATCTTCAATTTTTAGAGAATATAACAGGTTAACCCATCTTTTATGTAATGAATCTAGCATTACTAGTGAAACATCTACCGGTAATTTTGAATCGGGTAACTCTGCCCACTTCTCTTCTTTATACGGCTTAATAGTTGGATTCTTTTCTGTCAGTGCTAATTTAAAGCGTATGTAGCTATTCATATGGCTATCAACGACGTGATGAACTACTTGACGTACAGTCCAACCTCCAATGCGATATGGTGTATCTAACTGCTTCTGATCTAAATCTTTAATTGCCTTTGTTAGTTCATTAGGTAAATCTTCAATTTCTTGAATCCATGTATCAATCATTTCTGCAGTTATAGGACGTTTGTATGTAAATTGGCCAATTGGATAACGTAAATCATTCATGAATAAGTCCTCCTTATTATAAGCGCGAAGTATTTCTCCAAATATAGTGTACAAACTTCACATGTTCTCCATGTAATTCTACAGATGTTACATCTGATTCGTTTTGATAAGAAGAAAATCCGCTTTTTTCTAGTACAATTTGTGATGCGAGATTATTAGTCGTTGTTTTAGCATGAACTTCAGTAATTTCATTATTTTTCGCTACATCTAAAATTAATTTTACGGCTGCTGTTGCAACTCCTTTTTTAGTAAATTTTTCTCCGACCCGATACCCTAGCGAACTAATTCGAGTTTCTGTATCTATATCTACTAAATTGATTCGTCCTACAATTTCTTTTTCTTCATTACGAATTAAATAAAAATAAGAATTTCCATCCACCTGTTCTATTAATAAATCGTCTAGTAGTTTTTGGAAATATTCAAATTCAAAATATTTTGAGCCACGATTTGGTACCATTGTTTCAAAAAAAGATTTATTCGTAAGTTCAAACGTATATAAATCCTTAGCATCTTGTTTCTTTAGTTGCTCTATGTATATTTCCATCCCGTATTCTCCTTCTTGATTTACTAAATGTTATACATTCTTTTTTAATCAATTATATTCCTGCTATTTCTTTCGATTAAGTAATACAGCTAGTAGCACTTTCGGATGAAAAAGATGAAATGGACTACGAATTAAATTCATCACTCGTACTAACCGAATATAAACATCAGAATTACTTGCAGATAGTCGATATATTTGTTTCGTATACCATAGCTGAAATTTTTGTTTTGTAGTTAATTCTCTCTTTAGTTGCGGGTGACGTGAAATTTCTGTTGTTGTCATATCCCAAGCGGTTTCTATTATAGTAGCTGCCTTTTTATAAAATTGTTGTGTAAATGTTTTATCAAGTTGTTTTCTATCTTGCAAAAGTAATTGCAATTGGTGAGCCTCCATAGCAGCAACTGAAATACCTTGGCCGAAAACGGGATCAAAACGACATTGCGCATCTCCAACAACTAATAATCCTTCTGGTACATTATTCACTAAATCAAATCGCCGGCGTACTTGATAAGGAATTTTGTATGTCTTTATATCAGTAATTCCCTCAGCCTTATTTAGGAAATCTGTAACATTAGAAATTGATAGGTTTTCAGCAAAATCATAAAACTCATCATCTGTTTGTGGTGCTTTCTCATTTGCGTATCCACTAAAAGTAACAAAATAACGATTATCTTCTATCGTTTGAATAAGAACACCATAAGGGTTATCAGGGAAACTCGGAGACATTAGCATGTTACAACAGTCTAACTCCTCATTTTCTTTAAGTTTGAACATTTTCGTTGCGTAAAATAAATCAATACGAACTTTCTCTTCTTTTACTTCAATTTCGTATTCTCGTAGCCACTCTATACTTTTCGAGCCAAATCCACTCGCATCAACTACAAGATCCGCATGAACTTCTTCTTGTGTGTCTGTCTCTAAATATTTAACTTTTACTCCACACACTTTGTTAAGCTTTGCATCTACCAATAACCCTTTAACCAATGTTCCATATTTAATAGTAATATTTGAAATTTGATGTATTCGTTTTTGAATATGCCATTCTAGCAAAGGACGACTTTGTTGAATCATATGTATTTCCCCTATGAACGGTTGTTTCCATAGACCGAATTGATTCCATTTCAAATCACGCGTAAAGTTGTTTATAATACTACCCGCTTCTATTAATTCATTCGTAATATTAGGAAACAATTCCTCAATTGCGATTTCTCCACCTTTTAATAACACATGAGGATGATTACTTTGTGGAACTCTTTTTATCGAAGACTTTCCATCCCATCTTTCACCAGCTTCTATAATGATTACTTCTTTAAAAGAAGTTGATAATGCTTTTGCTGCAAACTTTCCTGCCATGCTTCCACCAATAACGATAGCCTTATTAAACATATTTTCCCCCTTAATAAAAAGAGATCCTGCCTTGTATGAATGAAACAGGATCTTAAACTAATTAACTTCTTTATCATTATACTTAAAATACATCAGTAAATTGCAACATTAAAATTAAAATACCTAATCCCCATACGTAATACGCGAATACTTTTAAGGAGTGACGTTTTAAATATTGAATCATCCATGAAACAGCTATATATCCAAAAAACGCTGCTGATAACGTTCCGACAATTAAAGATGTACTAGAAATAGATTCTGCTTTCCCTTGAAAAACGTCTACAAATTGCAAAATGATAGCTCCGACAATCGCTGGCGTTGATAATAAGAAAGAAAAGTAAGCAGCAGTTTCGCGGTCCAACTTCCTCCATAATGCAGCGACGATTGTCATTCCAGAACGAGAAATTGCCGGAAAAATAGCAGCCGCTTGAAATGAACCGATAATAAATGCATCTTTATATGTAATGTCGTCCATTTTTTTACGACCATTCTTTTGTTTATCCGCCAAGTAGAGAAAGAATCCTGTCACTAAAAACTCCCAACCAATTGTAATACCTGTTTTTGAAATATCCTCAAAAAAATCTTTAAACAACAATCCGATTACAACTGCGGGTATCGTTCCGACAATAAGTAGCAGCATTAATTTTGAAAATGGATTTTTAATTAAATATATAAATTCTTTTTTGTAATAAATAAACACCGCAAGTAAAGTCCCAATATGCAGCATCGTATCTAAAAATAAGCCAGCCTCATCTAATCGGAACAAATGCCTTCCTAAATAAAGATGTCCGGTACTACTGATTGGTAAAAATTCTGTTAAACCTTGAATTATACCTAGTATGAAAGCTTCTAACCAATTCATGATGGTCTCCTTTCTCTTTTGCTTGTACCAATATATGAGGGTTAAATTTTCGATATGAAAAAAACTATATTTCTCTATGAATTTACTTTTCATTTATGGATATATATGTAAAGAGGATTAAGGAGGGTTATTATGTGGAAGCACAAAAAATTCGGTAATGTATTACTTTGGGTGGGCCCTATCCTTGTATTTTTAGGATTATGTATGACAAATGTTATTTCAGATATTCCTTTCTTTGAGGGAAAACATAAAACGGTTGGTATTGTACTTATATTTATAGGTGTAATCTGTTTTGTTGCTGCTAATCATTTGAAAAAAGGAGAAAGATATGAAGAATAAATCTAAATAAAAAACAATCCTGGCATATTAACTAGGATTGCTTTTTATTAATGTTGATTATTTGTAGAATACTTTATCAACGTTATATTTCGCTTTGTATTCATTAATGATATATGTTTCGTAAATTTCTCTTTCTGTTGGATCTTCTACGATACATGCATCAATGCGGTATACTTCATCACGGTGGTTTTTAATTGGTGAAACATTATCTTCAAAATGCTTCTTAATACGTTGTCTAATTTTACGAGCTTTACCTACGAAAAGAAGTTCGTCATTAATATTGTAAAACATAAAAATGCCGCCTTTATCTCTAGGGAACAAGTGGAAATCGATAAATCCATTAATTGGAGTAATGATTGGCTCGTCTCCTTTAATAACTTGTTTACGTTCAGTAATTGAAACATCAGCTTCAGGAATATTAATTTTAATCAAGTTCATTCACGTCCTCTTTTATTATAAAGATAAATAATAGCATACATAAGTAAGAAAAGCTATGCTCAAAGGCATATTTCATTTTATAATTCAAATATTATAGGTGTATCATGTAAACTTTTCTTCCAAATCATATGATCACTGGATTCTCCCCAGTAATCTTTCAATACATAGCTAGGTTTTCCAAACTTTTTTATCCATATACTTTGCGCATTTTTATATCCACTATCTAAACAATATTCTGTTATCCCTCTGCTAAGTAATGTAAGAAACATTGTATGTAGTAATAAACTCCCTATTCCCTTTCTTTGATACTCCGGAAGTATGAATACAGTTCCTATTTCATACAAATTTTTAAGTACACCACCTGTACAACTATTAATCAATGTACTTGCTGGACCGATTTCGATTGTTCCAATGATTTTATCGTTACTTGTATCAATTGCTAATAAAAAGTAACGACTTTCTCCGTTACTATCAAAATCACTTTTCAAATACTGCTTTTTTGAGTTAATTTCATTTTCTATGTCATCCAATAATTGTGACAATCCTTCATTTTTGTATGTATTCGTAATAACTATACGGAAAAATAAATATAGTTCATCTACATCATTCAAATTCGGTCTTCTAACTGCAACGTTAGTCATAAATTCAATCTCCAATCCTCATTATGCCATTATCAATACAACACTTTATATAATCTATTCATCATTATTCTGCAAAAACCTGCATAAATCCAACAGTATAGAAAGCTCATTATAAATATTGATAAAATAATTTTTATATCCATAGTTGTATGAACAGCAGGACCAAGTACCGGAAAGTGGAAAACATCGAGAACGATCATAATACCTATAAGTAGACAAGTTGCTGAAAAAGAAACAATCCAAATTCTCCTCTTTAATTTTAAAAAGGATACTCCTAAGGATAGACCTAATAAGCCTGTAGTAAAAGGAAAGACAATTAGTTCACTGGGCTCAATAATAAATAATAGAAAAATAGTAAGAACATAAGAAAGTATTCCCTCACGAATAGAATAGAAAATAGCAAAAAAAATCGGTAATGTCGAAAATGGGCTAATGAGCAAACCTATACCAGGAACTAAGTTCCCAGCTGCTTGAAACATGGTGGCCAATGCACTCATCAAAGCTGTAAGTACTAACTTATTCGCAAGGGACAATTTTCTTTTATGAACAAAGCTCGTATCATGTTCTATCATCAGTTGATACCAATAACGTACAAACCAATTCATTAAAATACCCCCTAAAGATACCACATTCATTACTTTCTATATTATTCATACACTTATGGTTTATGAGTTGCTTTCTACTAGTTATAAATCACTATATAATAGATACTTATAGATTGAAGATTTTTAGGGGGACAAGTCAAGTTGTGCGTTTTGGAAGCAGAATAAACTCTTTATGTTTTTAAACTGAGAATTTATATCGTATCAAGGAATAATTTCAAAAATGGTACCTTTGTTAAAATCAGTTACTTTCATAGAACTGTAAACTCCTAAATATAATTTAGTTTGATCCGAATTTGTTCCTAAACTCATATAATAAGCTGGTTGCGTACCAAAATCATAATTGGTTTCAATAGCATGAAAGTCAGCATGTTTACCATCTGTACCTGCTCTAGTATAAGCTAAAACACCCTTAACTGGTGGTCGAAAATCTTCTTTCTTAGCAAGGTCAGTAAAAACAACGCTACCTGTTAAATTTGGAATTGCATTTCCCATATATGGCTGAACTCCTGTAAGTGAAGTTCCTCCAAACTTATCTGTTCTAGAATCTTTATGAAAATAACTAAGTAGAGGCAGAATACGCTTCACTGAAGTTTGTATTGTTTCATCATAATAAACCATTGTTCTCTCATCCAAAGCCTGATTTTCGGAACAATGTCGTATAAAAGAAGTAGGTAAATTCCCTTCCCATCCTCGCCACCCAAAATTGATAAAACCATCTTGATTGGGAGTTAACCTCATAAAATGCATTTGAACAAGTTCTGTAACTGGTATAGGTTTATATTGAACAAATGAAAAAACAGACTCTACAATATCCTGTCCGACATTTCCGGCGTATTTGATATATTGATTATAAAACCTTTGAAATGAAATGCCGGTTATATTACGTACTCCTTTTGCAACTACTGTAAGTGTTTCTTGTATAGATAAAGGAAGTTCATTAAAACGTGTAACTACAGGAGGGTTATTTATAAATGTATTTTTATTTACATCGATTTCAATTATTTTTCCTGCTATTTCCAAATCATCTTGACTTAAATTAAATGGATCATAACCTGATCCGCCATCTCCATTTGTAAAAACAAGTTTTCCAGTCTCAGGTGAAAAGTTTAAGCTATTGACTCCGTTATGATTAAAAAACGGGCGTTTTATATTAAGTAATGTTCTACGTTTTTGAGGTTGACCGTTTGATTGAAAAATCCATTCTTCAATTGTATCAATATGATCATATTGAGTATCTCTATTTACCCACTTTAAATTTAAAGTTTTAGGGTCACAAGGATTCGGTTTAAATTGTTTAGAAAGTGCACCTGGACCTTGAGTTCCAGCTACTGAATAATGAAGATAAAATAACCCATTTTGAAAAAAGTGTGGATGGAACGCAAGTCCAAGCAATCCGCGTTCATCATAACCGCTACTAGAAACACCTTCTTCAAATGTACCTAATTTAATAATTAGGTGACGAATATCTAAAAATGTCTTTATAACTCCGTCCCCTATGTAAAAAATCTCTCCTAATTGAGTTGCGATAAATAGTCTTTCGGTCGATTCACCTGGAAGTATCGTTGTTTTCAATACAGTTGGTAAATTTACGTTATGAACAATGGGTCGTAAACTAACTTTAACTTTTGTCAATTAACTGTACACCCCTTTTTACTCTTTTTTATAGAAGAATATGATTAGAGTAGTTCTGTTAGTATCAAATAAGTCGCATTCCTTTTTATTACAATTTTGTATATAATATAATTATCGATATATTAGGGGGATTAATTATGACACTCTTATTACAAATCATCGTACCACTTATATGTGCATTATACTTATTTACCCTCTATCATAACGGGAAGTATGGATCAGCTTCATTCATTTTAGCAGTCATGATAGGAATTTTCGGCTTAGAGAATTTCTTTCAATATGCTAGTCTAACAGATCATGCTATTTATCCATATTGGGGCAGTTTGAAGGCCGTTGTTATCGTTTTATCAGTCGTATTTCTATTTAAAAAAGGTGGTTTAACAGGAAAATATTGATTTTTAATGCGGTACCTATTTTCTTGTTAAATTGCTTTTATTTTATAAAAGAAGAAATATTTATGTAAAAACAAGAAGGGATGTGTTACATATGTCTATAAATATTATTTCAATAGTCTCTATCATAATATGGATTGTGTTAATTACAGAACTTATAAAACCTTCAAAAGAACAGAATGGACGAAAGATAGTAACTTTAGTAACTGCTGGTTCCGCATCAACACTTATTTTGACGGTTTCATTTATTCAAAATGTCCCATTTTGGAATTGATAGTGATATAACTAACAAAAATATGTATAAATAAAAAGATTAGGATTCATTCCTAATCTTTTTATATTTTGAGGTAGCACCATATCCCTAGCAAGCTAAGGTCTTGAAGTATCCCCTAAACAAAATTTAAAGTTTTTCTAAAGTTATTTATGTGAATTCAAATCGTTTTCAGGAACATATGTGGTTCTTTTATAATTTAAATTTCTTTTTAAACTTCTTATATTTTCTGTACGAACGTCTAACAATGTTTAACATAAAATACGGTATTTTAACAGTGAAAGGCAATTTATAAATGAAAGGAAAATAAAAAGTGAAATATGCCTTTTCTAGATCCCTCCACTTACTATCTTCTTTTGTTTTTAAGAAATCAGATACATCTACTACATATCCCCTTCCTTTTTCCATCATCACATTTTTCCCGTGAACATCACAAGGAGTTAATCCTTGTTCCCTCGCATACTCTAAAGCCTCATTGATATCAAGTATTACCTGCTTAGGAATTTTAATCCCCTTATGAATAGCATCGTATAAGGTAATTTCTTTTAAACGTTTCAATACTATGAAATTTTCTCCTTTATATATAAGCTTTGAATAAGAAGGATGATCTCCAATTCTTCGGTATACTTCTGACTCTTTTTCAATTCCTTCTCCTTCTCGCACGTAAACTTTCACTACCCAATCTTTGTATTCTCTGTGCATGAATACTGCGGCATAATTACCTGTTCCTAAACACTTCCAAAGTCTAGGAATATCTTTAACTACTACAGGCTCGAATTCATCCACACTTCTTATTCTTACCTCTTTTAATAATTCGTCCTTTATCAATCCCACAAAACTATTTATACTCATCATTCCCACTCCGGTTTTGCTAAAAGGGGCCCACCCACATTTTAACGAAAATATTACACTAAGCGAATTTTAGCATAAAACGAGTCATCTTTCTTCTTAAAATAAAAAGCTGAATCGTTCTATTTGAACTGTTGAATACTTAATATTTATTCTGTTATTCATAGCCAAAAACCGTACGACATAAAAATGTTTTTAACTATTTTCATTTTATCAAAGTCAACTGTATAGGTTTTTTCTTAGTGCAAGTTCTCTTAGTTCATTAACCATGCCAAATCTATATTACTCTATTTTATAATCTAAAACATTGTTTAGAAGTGTAGCAAGGTTTTTTTAATTGTTCAATTCTTGTTCCACTAATATCTTTGTTAGCAAAAACTTTTATTGTTTTAATAGTCTTTTGTTTAATTCCCACAATGCTGTTTTGTTGCTATCCCATTTCAAAAGCGTTACTGCTTCCTCGAAGCATAACCATTTATAATTGAAGTGTTCTTTAGATAATGATATGTTTTTTGTAGGGACTTTAACTGCAAAAGAAAATTCTTTTATTACATAAACCTCTTCGCCCCAAAGGAATCCTCCAACTACATCCTCTACTGGTAGTGAAGACACAGAATCTAATTGTATATATGGACATTCTCTTGTAATACCAGCCTCTTCAAACGCTTCCCGTTTTGCTGATTCAATAGGAATCTCACCGTCTTCTCCGCCACCAGCTATTCCTTGCCAATAACCATAATCACTTCGTTTGAAAATAGCATATTGAATGGAATCGGCAGTTTTTATATAAGGAAATATCAATACTTGATATGGTGCTCTCATTGCTTAAGCTCCTCTCGAAAATAAGTTTTAAATAAATATAAATAAAGAGCCGACATCACAATTCTACATTATTAATGCAGGTTTATAATGTCAGCCCTCTATTTTTAAAGAATTTTATTTTTCATAAACAGGCTTACTCTTAACAGAGGAAAAACTGCTTATTCCCTGTCGAATATGTTTGGCATGGTTTTTTCTAAATGTTAGCAGTACCCTATATTATTCAATTGCGCCAGCAACATCATAATCATTTAAATCTAATTCAATCGTTTGTCCGAGCGCTAGTTTAGCAAGTTCCGCTCCTAGGTATGGACCAGCTGTTAAACCCGAAGCGCCTAATCCATTCGCAACGAGAATTCCTTCAAAGTTAGGTAGTGGTCCGATAACAGGTAAGAATCCTGGTGTGAATGGTCTGAATCCAACTCTCGTTTCAAGCATTGTAGCATTTTCTAAGCCAGGTGCAACTGCTAATGCCTTATGGAATACTTCATGTAAACCACCTGCTGTTACACGATGATCGAAACCAGTATCATTCTCATGTGTTGCACCAATTACGACATGCCCATTGTCAAACGTTAAAATATATTGATCGTTCGGTGGCATAACAACTGGCATATTTTCTGTTGCTGTATTTTCGATTTGCAGATGAACAATTTGTCCTTTTTGGAATGTAACTAAGAAATTAATTCCTAATGGGTTCAAGATTTCGTTCGCCCATGCGCCTGCAGTTACAATAACCTTTTCTGCTAAAAGTGTTTCATCGTTTACTGTAACTCCAGTAATATGATTTCCTTCACGGACTAATACTGCATCGCCTTTTATAAAAGTTGCACCATGTTTTTTCGCAGCACTTATTAATGCATTTCGTAATAATCTTCCATTTACTCGTGCAGCACCACTAATATGAACAGAACTATATTCTTCTGATAATGCCGGGAATAATTTTTTTGTTTCTTCAGCTGATAAGCGAGTGATTTCACCAATCTCTGGGGCATCTTCACGTCGTTTATAAGCTCGCTCTTCCATTTGATCTAACTTTTTCTCGTCAGTATGTAAACTAATTGCACCTACACGATTATATCCTGTGTCAGTTTCACCGTCTTCTTCTAATTGCTGAATTAACGAAGAATAGTAACGTGCACCGCCTTTAACAATTTTATACCATGCTTTATTACGACGCTGTGATAGCCATGGACATACAATACCTGCTCCTGCATCAGTTGCTTGCCCTAATTGTTGGCGATCCACGATAGTAACATTCGCACCTGCCTTAGCAAGATGATAAGCAGTAGACGCTCCTAAAATTCCAGATCCAACTACAATATACGATTTCATTTCAAACACCTTTTCTCTTTTTGCTAATTATATAAATATAAGAACATTCCTTAGTATAATGGAAGGAATACTTTTTTCAATGTACTCATCACAATTAATTGTTGCAGCATTGTGACTTTCTTAGTCATTATTTTTTCTTTTTACGGAATAATTCAATTGTTTTATAGCCTTGTGAAAGGATTTCTATCATTTTCTCTAGACGTTTTTCACGTGTTTTTTCTTGTTTCACAGAAAAAAGATTACGTGCCCAATCTTTTTGGTATCCAGGCGTTAAACTTTGATAAAACTTAAGTTCATTCGGATGATTAGCTAATAATGCTTCAACATCTTTAATTCGATCTGCATAATCGGCAACACATTGACTCATAGCAGATGTTTTCGTTGTTTTTTTCTTCTCGCGTTTTAAACCTACAACAGTAAAGACTTCATCCATACTTACCATTCGTGCAAATTTAATATCGCTTTCTCCCACATAACCATCTTCTCCAACGTTTAATGCCGGAAACATCTCATCACGGTGAATAAACGTACTATAACGAGCATTACCTTTTTTCGGATATGCGAAGAACACGTAACCTTTTTCAATTAGTAATTCTTCATTACTAATAATAAAATTCGTTTGTTTCACCATTTCATCAAGCGTTTCTACAAATATAAAGATAGCATCGTGTTTTTTTGAGAATGCAGTTTCTTTACCTGTAAAAATGTCATAATCACTTGGTTCGTTAATAACGACCATATTTGTATACTTATTAAGTTTCAATTTATCAATAACTGACATATTAATCTTCCTTTACATTCAAAATTCATTGTACATACTTTTTCGTACTGTTCTAGTGTATTATATGTATTAAGAAAATCAAATTTTAAATCATATTATCCTGCTGCAAAAAAGCCAGTTTTTCATACATATGAAGAAGCTACGGAAATATTAAAAACATTAACTATACCGCAGTTTCCGAAACATATTAGACGAAAACCATTTACACCAAAAATAATAAAGATAGCCGCTTCTGAATAAGTACCGGCTATCTTTATTATTCATAACTTAATAGCAAATAAAGTATATAAAAACTCTCTATATTGATCTTCTGTAATTTCACGCTTAGTTTTTTCCCCATGAATCATTTCAGTTAAACTTGTATTCGTTAATGAAATATGGCCGGAGTTCGTCAACTTTACTGCAATTGGTCCTTTATTAAAAATAGACTTCTCATCTTCTATCACTCTTCTTTGAACATCGTTTACTACTATCTCATCAATAATATGTTTATAAAAAGCATGACAAACTTTCCATTCTCCATCAGTATCTATTCTTTCTAAAACATAATTTCCTTTACTCGTATCTTTCCGTCTCACCCGGTACGAACCATTTTTTGAAGAAACAGACTCGCCAGTAAAAGGTACAGGAACTAGAGGTACTAACGAAGCTATACCTACATCAATTAAATACTGTACATTTTCATAAGTTAAAATAATTGTTATATGGCCATCCTCAAGTGCCCATGCACTTATATCATTTTTATAAACCGTACCCAATGCCAGTTGTACATCATAGCCACAGTCTTTTAAGAAATAGTAAAAAAGAGTATTTAATTCGTAGCAAAGTCCACCACGGGAACTAGTTAAAATTTTCTCCCGTAAGTTTTCCAGAGAGATTTGATTCGTATTTCGTGCTATAACATCTAAATTCTCAAATGGTATAGTGTGCGCAAACGAAAAGAGTATAGTAGGTAATTCTTCAAACTTTACTTCATTACGTTTTTTTAGATTTAATCTTGTGAAAATCTGATCTTGTAAACTTGTCATAATTAGCACCCCTTAAAAATTTATAAGTTTAAATAATATATGCTGATTGTAAATTTTAAGGGGCACTGTAACAATGTACATTTCATTTAACTGTACCGGTACAAAAATTACGATTCACGAGTTAAATTAATAGAAGGCGTCATTACAAATATCTTTTCTGTAATTACTTCTTTTCGGGGCAAACCAAAAGCTACGAATATAAATTTAATAGTTTATCTATAGGCAAATTATTACTATCACTTAAATCAACAAAATATTGACGTTGCCACGTTTGGCTCTTTTTAGCTTGATTGCTAACGGTGGTATCCCAAACAGGATAAATTCTCATTGCCATTTTCCCTGTTTGATTTTGTGTTCTCAATATTTTTTCTTTAAGAAGAATCTCTTTAGGAAAAATAAATTGTCCTACTTTATTATCAGCAATACAAGTGATTACTAATAAATCAGGAGCAGCTTCATAAGAGAAAGCTCTATTTCGCATATTTTCATCTTTCTCCCAAAATGAAACAAATTGCCCAATTTTATTAGGAGTCAATTTTGATTTTCTAAAACGAATGGTTTTGTTATTTAAGTGGAATAAACATCCTGCATATTCTGCGTTTTGCTTTTCTTCTTTTAGATTCGTAATCATTAAATTGTTAGGTTTGTAAACTATATTGTTTAAATTTCGGATCGTATCATTAAAATTGTTCAAAAAAACTCCCCCTTTATTCATCTCTTAGTTTACCACAAACATCAGTTCTTCTATATCGTATATAATCATTAACTAAGTGAAATGGGGGAATTTAGCAGGATATAATTATTACTTTAATGTACTTAGTTTTTCAATTGCTTGTTGTTCAGTTGCTAAGTAAAAAATGTCATTCCCTTTATTACATTCATAAATAAAATCCTTTAAGCTTTTACTAGTATATATAGAGAAATCTCCAACAATAGCAATCTTTACCTTGTAGTTTATAAACTGTTGAAGGATATCGCCCGCAAGCCGTGTTTTTAGATCAAAGAAATCTTCACTTATTAAAGATTTATGGATAATAATATGTTTCGCATCTACCTCATATTGAACTGTTGCCATAGTATCTAATGCAGACTGAACATTCGATATTAATACCAATAACCGCAATATTGATTCCATCGATTACTACTTTCTTTATTTCCATAGTCTCACCCCTTTATAATTTACACAGTATGAGTAAAATTGTTTTACAAAACTTCGTATTAATCATAGATTAAATTAGCCTCAGCTATTAAAATGGCCTCTATTTTTTGTTGTAAATATATATTTTTTTATTACTAATACGGTCAATGAAATTAATGATAGTTCCTTTTTTTTTATATTTTTGAATATATATATGGAATTACTTTTACTTGTTATAAAAATATTGTGGAGTAACATAACTTAACAAACTATCCAAAGTGTTAATCTCGGCATATGGTTGTATTTTGGTAGTATTCTTGATTTTCTGAGGGTTAAACCACACACCTTTTATATTTGCATTTTGAGGACCAGCAATATCCTTTTCTAAGTCATCTCCAACAAATAAAGTATTTTCCGGTTGTAAATTTAGCTTATTTAATGCTAGTTCGAATATACGTTTATCAGGTTTACTAAATCCCACTTCTTCAGAAATAATGATTGTTTCAAAATACCTATTTAAATTCGTGTTAAATATTTTAGCTTTTTGCCTCTGAGTTGAGCCATTTGTTATAATTCCAACTTTAAAGTGCTTCTTTATTTGATTTAAGAAATGAACAGTATTTTGGTCTATTGAAAAACATCTAGGGAAATTATTATTCCAAAAATCTTGGATGTAATTGCGTGGCAATCTATACTTCGGCGGGAATTCATCAAACAACGATTCTAAAACTATTGTTTTATCACACATGCCGTATTCCCTTTTATCGTATTCTTTGAAATTCTGTAACATGTTGCTTTTAGCCGCACCATCTACATTTTCATAACACTTTTCTAAAACAATTAAAAATAATGCCTCTACTGCTTTATCCCTATCAAGTAATGTATCATCTAAATCAAACAGCATCGCTTTATAACCCATCAAATAATTTCACAACCTTTCTCGCATGATTTAAATAATCCTTAGTTCACACCTTAAGCGTTTACTAAATTAGCAAAAAAACTCTAAAGTTTGTGACGTACACTCTATAATTTCGCTAACTTTTTTTATATTGAAATTCATTTTCGTTTCCCCTTCTAGTAAGTAGCGAAAGTATATGTTCACACAGTTTAAGAAATCACATACAGTTCCCAATATTATACATTAGTTTTTTAGAAATATAAATCGTTCAGCTTTTCATACGATAAGTTTTTTCAAGCATACAATTATTTTTTCATAAAAAGGAATATGGCTAATAATATTTTTTTGGAGAATACACATTCTTGAAAATGAAGCTAATACGTTAAACGTCCTATGAAGTTCCTATTGTATCTCCACATAAACTCCAGATAGTGCGGCTATAATGACTACCAGAGGTGATATTATGAAAAACTATCATATTCTCGTGGTAGAGGACGATCAAGAAATTCAGGAATTAATTAAACAATTTTTAATGACACAGCATTATACAGTGGTAGTCGCTTCAGATGGACTAGAGGGTATGACACAATTTAATAAGCAATCGTTTGATTTAATTCTTCTAGATGTCATGATGCCCAATCTTAATGGGTTTGAAGTTTCTAAAATGATTCGAAGTCAGTCAAACGTACCAATTATTATGCTAACTGCGTTGGAAGAAGAGGAAGATCAAATGAAAGGATTCGACCTTGGGATCGATGATTATATAACAAAGCCCTTTTCATTTCATGTTTTGATTAGACGAGTCGAAGCGGTACTTAGAAGAAGTTATGATAAAAATGTAAATAATCATTTGATATTTAAAGAAGTGCGTATTGATGTGGATGCATATAGAGTATATGTAAATGACGTTGAAATTATATTAACGACAAAAGAGTTTGAAATTCTACAACTACTATTTCAAAATGAGAGAAAAGTACTCACAAGAGAAAATATCGTTGAAAAGGTTTGGGGTTACGATTATTTTGGAGAAACACGAATAATTGATACACATATTAAAAACCTACGCAAAAAATTAGCTATCCCTTATATTAAAACAATAAAGGGTATTGGATATAAAATTGATGAATAGTATTGTGAAACTCATGAAAATGAAGCAAATTACTTATAAACTCTTTATGACTACATCTCTCATTTTATTATCCTTTGCAGTATTGATTTATTTAACTTTATACTTCTTTCTCCCTACATTTTATGAGCAATATAAAACAGATCAACTTCAAACAGGGATAAACGAAATCATTGATAAGTCTAAAAATCTTACGTTTCAAGATGCGATACCACTTTTTGATGAATACGCCAAAAAAAATAATGCGATGCTTTATCTTCAAAATAAAGAAGGAGTAATTATTTACTCTCCTTCATTTTCTTTTATTCAAAGTGGTACGCAAAAAACAGTAGTTACTAAAGCAACACGATTCGAGAATACAAGTACCCTTAGCAATTCATATAACGTTACGAAACCAATTCAATTCCAAGATGGTAGTTTAACGCTTATAGTCTTTGCTACATTTCAACCGATTGATGAAGCTTCACAAGTTTTAGTACGCTTTCTCCCCTATATTAGTATCATTGTGCTCGTTATTGGTATAGGAAGTGCTTATTTTTATTCCAGGTTTATTACAAAGCCACTTATTTATATTAATGAAGGTGCACAAAAGATGGCAAATTTAGATTTCTCCGAAAAAATTGAGGTTCGCTCTACAGATGAGTTAGGAGAATTATCTAATAGTTTGAATGACATGTCTATTAACTTGCAACAAGCTATGTTTGATTTAAAAAAAGCAAATGAACAATTAAAAAATGATATTGAAAAAGAAAGAGAAATAGAAACAAAACGAAGAGAGTTTTTTGCGATTGTAGCACATGAATTAAAGTCTCCTCTTACTGTAATGAAAGGATACTTAGAAGGAATGATATACAATATTGGCCCTTATCAAAATCGCGATCAATATTTAAAGAAAAATCATCAAATTATTGAAAGTATGGAACAATTAGTTCGTGAAATTTTAAGCGTATCGAAATTAGAACAACACACCTTCAAACTAAAAGTAGAGGAAGTTAATCCTTCAAAGTTAATAGGTACAATCACAAAAGATCTCGAATTTTTTGCTTCTCAAAAAAGCATCGAAATAATAAAAGAAATTGATTCTGACCTTTCTATTTATACCGATTGTGCTCTTTTAGAAAAAGCATGTAAAAATATTATTCACAATGCGGTTATGTATTCACCACATAATGAAAAAGTCTATATAAAGTTAATTGAGGATTCTAAACAAGGTCAAATCGAAATGAAAATTATAAATACAGGTGTCAATATTAAAGATGAAGAGATACAACAAATTTTCAAACCATTTTATCGAATTGAAAAATCAAGGAATCGAAATACTGGAGGAAATGGTTTAGGGCTATATATTGTTAAACAAATTCTTGAAACGCTAGATATAAAGTATTCAATAAAAAATATGGAACATAGTGTACAATTTTGCATGAGTATTCCATTATCTAAACATAAAAACAAACAAACTCTCCTTTAAATAGGACGAGTTTGTTTGTTTTTGTAGTAAGTATAAATTTATTAACAGGTTTTTCACGTAATGGACAAATGCTGCTTCTTAAATGGCGATTATCATAAGTAGTGACAAACTGTATTCAATTTACATATTTATCTTCTACTATAACAGCAAAAAAAAACGAAATTCTGCTTAGCAGCAAATTAGATTCTCTTATTTGAGATGCATTTCATCTATGAAACTGAAAAGGAAGATGAAAAATGCACATTTCCCTCCATTTTTCAGATTAATTTAGAATTTTTTTATGGTAAGCTATATGTAAAGATTAAACATAAAACATAAAGGATGATTCGTATGCAAATAAGACCACAAGTAAGTGAATATAACTCCTATTATGCAACGTATACCAACTTGGTATCAGACGGAAATATCATACATATTCTAGAACAACAAATGAAGGAAACGAATCTTTTATTAAAGGGAATTTCTGATAGTGAGGGACTTTTCCGGTATGCTCCTACTAAATGGAGTATAAAAGAAGTAATGGGTCATATAGCAGATACAGAACGGATTATGGCGTATCGATTACTATCAATCGCTCGAGGCGAGACAGCAGAACTTCCAGGCTATAATGATGATATGTATGTTCTTAGAGCTGCTTTTGATAAGCAATCTATGCAAGATCTTCTTGAGAATTTAATAGTTGTTCGCCAATCTACCCTGCATTTACTTAGAAGCTTAGATAAAGAAGCTTGGTTACAAAGAGGAAATGCGAATAATTCTGAAGTTACAGTTCGTGCATTAGCATACATCATTGCTGGTCATGAGCTTCATCATCTTCAAATTATAAAAGAACGTTACCTTGGTTCTGATTTATATCCAGCAACTTAATATATTTCAAGAAAAAGAGTCCTATTTATGTAGGGCTCTTTTTCAGTATTTATAACGGATTAGCGCTTAGAACCATGGCAATATTATTAAAACGGGAACGACAAACTATTTTAACATTCAGTACAGGGAGACCATTTTGATTATGGTTTGATATTATTATAAATCAAATATAAAATTTTGAAAATTATGTTAATTAAATAACTACGATATTTATATTAGATTTCATTTACGACCAACTTCATCTTACTTAAATACACTGCACGATCTGATTTTTTAGCAACCTCCTGTGAGTGCGTCACAACAATAATGCATTTATTCTCTTTATGTGCAAGTTCTTGAAACAGTTCTATAATATCCATTGCGGTTTCCTCGTCGAGGTTTCCTGTCGGCTCATCTGCAATCAGTAAATCAACATTACAAGATAGTGCTCGAGCAATTGCTACACGCTGTTGTTGACCACCACTTAGTTGCAGGACGTTTCGTTTCGCTTCAACTTCTGTGAGTCCTACCCTCTCTAATAATTGTAATGCTCTTGCTGTTTTATTTTGCACTTTAACACCTGTAATTTCCATTGCTGTTAAGACATTTTGAAGAGCTGTCATATAGGTTATCAAATTATAAGATTGGAAAATTACAGATACATTTTGATTACGGTATCGATCCAAACCAATTTTTCTAATATCTTTGCCATTATACAGTACATAACCATTTTTAGGGACATCCAGTCCACAACCTAAGCTCAGGGTTGTGGTTTTGCCAGATCCGGATGGTCCTAAAATCGTGTAGAAATGACCTTTTTGAAAAGAAAAGTTAACATTATCTAGTATCGCTACATTTTTTCCATTACTTTCATAATAATAATCCAAATTTTTAAACTGTAAAATCGTCTCCATATCGAGCCTCCTCATTCATCTTTTAAAAGAATTTGTTTTGGGTTTAAACGTAGAATAGATAATGCTGGAAGAAGTGTTGCTATTATAGCAATAGCTAGTCCAATTCCACCCATTTTCCCTACATCTTCTCCTGTTACACTTACATCAATTTTATCAATTGGATCTTCTTTTTGATTTTGTAGAGTACCACCAGGTCCAGCCATCATTACAGTACCATTTTGCGAGGTATTTGTTTCTTCGCCTGCAGTAGCAATTTCATTCGACAGTAAATTATCCCCGATATATTGAGAAACTTTAGCTCCTGTTGTTATGGATAATCCAAATGCTAAAATAGCGACACACACTACTTCTACTACGAATTGCGCCATTAGTTTCCACTTTTTCTCTCCAATAGACAATAGAATTCCCATTTCTTTACGACGTCCTTTAATTGATAGCATAATGATTAATCCTAAAATAATTGCACCTGCAATCGATACAATATAAATAATCATTTGAGAAGTCGAAGAGATATTTTCGATAGGACCAATCATTTGCTTGTACAATGAATCATGCGCATCTAATTTATAATAATTAAAATCAATATTAGATTTTTTTGCTTCTTTTTTAAATGCATCAATATATTGTGGATCATTCAAGAAATACACGACTTGAACACTACTTATACCTGGGTCTACTTCTAATTTTTTCATAGTTGAATGCGGCATATATAGTTTATTAGCTGGATCCATAATAGGAGGAGCCTGTTGCCCCATTGCTTGCTCATTTGTTTCGTAAATACCGATAATTTCAACCTCAAGGGTTTCCTTCTTATCCCCTGATTGCACTTTAACTTTGTCTCCTGCTTTCAAATTGTTTAATTCCGCTAATCGTTTTTCCATTAAAGCTACATTCTGATCCTTCATTTGCTCTGTAATTGGTTTTCCATCAATGATTTTACTTTTTCCGTTTTTAAAGCTTTCTTGTAATGCAGTCTTGCGAACTCCCTCAATCATAAAAGAAGCATTCATATCTATTTCTGTACCAGAGCTTGAACCGCCTCGCGCAGCCGCCATTCCCACTTTACCTTTTCCTTCTTCTTCTCCTTCTGAAGCTCCTACTAGTTTAAGCCCATCAGAAATACCGAAAGTGTTAGCTATGTAATTATAATCTTTTACATACTTGGACTTCGCTAATTGATCTGTTTCTTTTGCATCGAGCTGAGGCGGATTTGGCATTTCTCCAGTTTCCTTAGCTTTTTGACCTAATTTGTCGAAATCAAGACCTAAAGTAACATCTACACCAAGTTTTTTTCTTGCAGCATCCGCTGCTTTTTTTGATGCATTTTGAATTGTGAAACCTGAAAGAACCAAATTTGTAACAATTAGAAAAACTGCCATCAAAATTAATGATGTTCCTATCCTTTTTTTCATACTGAGAATTGCTCGTTTCATAAAATTCATTTTTTCTTACCTCCTTGATATCTTGTATTCTACATAGGTTATCTAGAGTTTATATGGAGCTAATCGGTAGTTTAACGAGAGATATAAGGAGTTTATGTGTAGTTATTCATTTACCTGTTCAAGAAAAACTAGAACACAAATTCAAAAACGCAGTCGTTGTTGAACATTGGTAAGAAGTAGTCAATTTAAGAGAATTATAGAAAAAGAGGCTAAGGCTTGATTTAATGTATGTAACATGAAAGATATATTTATTATATAATTTCTATACAATAAATATATAGAAGCTGATTGTGAATATCTATATGGGAATTGTAAGGTTCCTCATAGAAATTACATCTTTTAATAAGAAAAGAAGCAAGTAAACATTCTTTTATATGGATAAGAATATTAACTTGCTTCTTACATTTTAGTATAAATTATCTATTGTAAGCTTTATAATATAATATACAAATTCATCACCTATTTTTATAATTCAAGCACCTACTAGTAGGAAAAGAAAATATTTCCTACTTAATTTAAAACATAAATTTTGTTTATGTTTTAAACAATATGTATTTTGGAGGAGGTTAATTTGATTTTTTCAAAACTCATTGATCGGTACGCCTTATATGATTTACACAAAAAAAGAAGTGTAGCATTTCAGTTTACTTCCCTTTCTAACACTTCATTAAATATAAAGAACATAGAATCTTTTTATAAAGTAAAACCATCACATTTTCATTTTGACATTAAGCATTCAAAGCAGGAAAATGAATACATGGTTGGGCAATTCAACTATAAAAGTTCGGTTCAATCCGGTGATTCACGCAACGACTCTGTAACTGGGGAATTATTCTTACATAAAAATGAAAATGCACCTCATGTTATCTTTGTTCACGGTTGGAGAATGGATTCTAACGAACGTGTGAAAAACATATTCCACGATCATATGACCAGCCTGAAGTGGAATATGTATTATTTCACTCTACCCTATCATTTTGAAAGAAAACCCGATCAATCCTTATTCAGTGGAGAGTATATGGTAAGTGCAAATATTGAACGAACAGTACAAGCAACTAGACAAGCGGTAGCTGATTTACGAGCTTTGATTAAATGGATTAAAGCAAATAAAAAGGGGCCCCTGATTCTAATAGGAATTAGTTTAGGCGGATTTATTACTAACTTAACCTCTCTTGTTGAAGAAGAAATTGATATGTTAGCATCCATTTTCTATGCAAATCGACTTTCTTATTCTATTTGGAATACAACTCCAGGTAAATTTATTAGAGAAGACTTGGAACATCATGGTGTTACGTATGATGATTTAATAGATTATTGGAAAATCACTGAACCGAGTCAAGCATTGCCAAAAGTAAAAAAAGAAAATATTTTATTAATTTCAGGTAAGCATGATCTATATGTGCATTCTGAGGATACAGACTACTTGTGGGAATCTTGGGAAAGACCTCCACGATATATTTATAAATGTGGGCATACCGGGATCGTTCTTAAACGTAAAAAAATTGCAACTGATACTATTGATTTTATTCAAAATCGATTGAACTCCCCGCCCTTATCCAATGTCATGCCTTAAATCGCGAGATTACTAAGTACAAAATCTTATACTTATATTGTTATATTTTTTACTAGTCACCTTTGTAAATCTTCGTCCCCTAGCCTTACACGATTGAAAATGAAATAAAATAAATAACTAAGGAACTAATTTACCATATAGAAAAACAATGCTCAGCATTTTCACCAGTGATCGCTGTATATGCAATATTACATACAAAAATCTTTATTTGTTACGTTATTAATTTAAAAATAAATTATTCATCCATTAATCTATACCCTCCGTATTTACAGTTATGGATACCCTAATTACATATGAAAAGGGAGAAGAAACATTGGTTAGTTCTTCTCTCTTTGTTTATTTTTAAGATAACTATCTATAAAATTTTTCTAATGTACATAATTACAACGACATTAAAACACTTTGCTCTTAAATCCACTACTTGTATTACTGATTGCATGAAACTCCTTCTTGAGAAAGGTTTTAATTTCTGAATGTTCTGTTGACTGTTATAACATATCCAATTTACAATTTAATTGTGGTGTTCTTTCACAATTAAACTACTTAGAATACACTTCATTTATTTGAAAACAATTACAAATAGAGGTGCTAAAATGAAAACTAGAGTAAATCCAGAATTATTACAAGGGTTAGAGATGTTTCCGGATCTCGATTTACGCCCAGAAAATTTGCAATCAATCAGAGAAGGAATAGCTCAAATGAGACCACCTACCGTTGTTGATGACTCTCTTTCTTTAACAGATAAAGTCATTGTTGGGCCTGATGATAATCCGTTACCATTACGAATTTATCGTCCAAAATCAAATCATGAATCTTTACCTGTCTTATTATGGATACATGGTGGAGGTTATATCTTAGGGTCTATAGATGATAACGATGATACTTGTATGAGGTTTGCAAAAGAAGCTAGCTGTGTGGTCGTGTCTGTAGACTACCGCTTAGCGCCTGAATACCCTTACCCAGCACCAATTGAGGATTGTTATTCAGCTTTAAAATGGATTGCTGATAATGCAAAGTCATTAAACATTGATTCGAATCGAATTGGGGTTGCAGGAGTAAGCGCTGGCGGTGGACTAACAGCAGCATTATCATTATTAGCCCGAGATCGAAAATATCCTTCAATTTGTTTACAAATGCCACTATATCCAATGATTGATGACAGAAATGATACACCTTCAGCGAATGAAATTAAAGAGGGATTTGTTTGGAACCAAAAGGCAAATGAAGCTGGCTGGAAAATGTATTTAGGAGAAATGTATGGAACGGATCAAATCCCTGCCTATGCAGCACCTTCTCGAGCTGAGGATTATAGTGACTTACCGTATACTTACACATTTGTTGGTCAATTAGATCCATTCCGCAGCGAAACATTAACCTATGTAAGCAAACTAGCACAAGCTGGTGTTGATGTGGAGTTTCATTTATATCCAAATGCCTATCACTGGTTTGAAGGGTTAAATCCAAATGCCGATGTATCTATTTATGCTGTGAACGAAATAGTACAAGCAATAAAAACTGGTTTCAAACGAGTATCCAAGGTTGAGGCTTAATCCCATTACAAGAGAAACACTTATAAATAGTATATATGTATTTATCATTTAAATATAATAGCCGATTCTAAATAAGAATCGGCTATTATATTTAAAATCCGCCTAATATATCAAGGTTGAGAAACAGATATAAGATGTTTAGGCGATGTGTTTATTTCCTCTGCTAATGCTTTTATGTTCATCATGATTTGAAGTATTTCTTCTTTTGTTGTCCTTGGGTTGATAGAGCAAAGTCGAATTACTACTTTTTCTTTTAATTTAGTCGTACTTAGCATAGCAAATCCTCTTTGATTAATTTCTTCCACCAATTTTTTGTTTATTTCATGAATTGTATCTGTAGATGTTAGCTCACATGGAATATAACGAAAAGTAACAATTCCTAATTGGGCAGGTGTTACTACTTCCCAATCTTTTTCTTTCCTTAAAAACTCTTCAACTTGTTCAGCTAGCATAATGCCATGATCAATTGCCTCACGAAAAGCTGTAACTCCGAATGCTTTAAAAGAAAGCCATACCTTTAATGCTCTAAATCTACGGGAAAGTTCAATTCCACGCTCTCCAAAATTCACTTTTTCTTCTATATTAGTTTCCGTATCCCTAATATACTCTGGGATCATACGAAACGTTTCGCTTAAATATTGACTATTTCGAATGAGTACACAACCAACATCATAAGGCTGAAAAAGCCATTTGTGCGGGTCTAACGTTAAAGAATCGGCACGATGAATTCCACTTAATAACTCCCTTCCTTTTTCACTGAGAATTGCTGCAGCCCCATAAGCCCCATCCACGTGTAGCCATATATCTTCATCACCACATAGATCAGCCAATTCATCGAGGGAGTCCACCGCTCCGCAATTCGTTGTCCCTGCATTAGCAATAACACAGAATGGTTTTTTCCCTTTTAATCGATCTTCTTTTATTTGTTTTCTTAAAGTACTAACTGAAATTTTTAAATCTTCATCTGTCTCAATTCGGCAAATTTGGTGCTGTTTAAAACCTAATACTTTAAGTGCTCGATCTACAGAAAAATGAGTTTGGTTAGAAAAATAAACAATCGCATTTTCTATGTCATTATTCAGCTTGACCTGTCTCGCTACAGTAAGTGCAGTCAAATTAGCCATGGAACCGCCACTGACAAATAGTCCTTCAGCTGAATCAGGGAATCCTAGCATTGATTTTAACCAGTTAATTGTCGTTAATTCAATTTGTTCGGCACCTGCACCTACTATCCAAGCTGTAGGAAATACATTAAACCCACTTGCTAAAAAATCTGCTAATACACCAACATAATTATTAGGACCTGGCACAAAAGCCATAAAATGAGGATGATCCACATGAGTAATTTGATTAAACACATTGTTATTAAGAAAATGAAGTAATTCTTTTGGATTAGATCCGTTTTCCGGAATCGTTTCAATTAGCTTGTCTCTAAAAATATTACTATCAATCGTTTCTGAAACTGGTTTACTTTTTAAATGATTCATATGATCAACAATCAAGTCAACCGCTTGATATCCTAACTGACGCATCTCTTCGGCTGATAACTGCAAGTTTTTTGTCATTTGGTTTACTCCTATTCTATTTAAAAAGGCGAGTTCTTGCTCGCCTTTTCATTTTTTATAATTTGTAATCACCAATTGCTTGTATTGGATTTTGAAGAATCATGTTGATTAATCCATGGATGTGATTTAATATTCCCTGTATTTTCTCTGCTTCATATACGGTTTGATCAAATCCAAACTTTATTGTAAGCTTTTCTTCAGGGAAGCACATAATTCCATACTTTACATGTGGCTCATCAACAACTTCGTAATCCGTGATAGCAAAATTTCTGTTTTCATTTGAAGAAAAGATTGCTGGATTAGTTGGATAGTTTTCAAAAACCCAAAGATGGTCAGTCAACTCAGTTTTTAATTCACTTTGCTTTTGTATATCAACAAATGAATAGTATGCATACTCATTACATTTCAATGTCTCTAGTTGTACCTTTTGCAGGAAATCCACAAAAGATTGCGTTTCTGTCCATGCCAATCGGATAGGCAAAACATTTGTGAACAGACCGAACATATTTTCAATTCCTTCTACTTCGGGAGGTCTGACTGATACTAGATTAGGCAATACTACTTCTCTCGTTCCGTTGAATTTGCCAAGCAATATTCCCCATACAGCTAGTAATGCCGTATTCATAGTTATATTATTTTTAGTTACAAATGTCTGTAACTGATCAGTCAAATCCTTGTCTAATGTTAAATCCATAAAAGTGAAGTTTAACCCTTCACTTTTAGATGGGACTTTCTTTTTAGGAATACTAATTTTCTGATTGTATCCTGATAAATAATCTTGCCAAAAATGACGTGCTTTCTCATGATCTTGTGCCAAAGTCCAGTCTATGAATGTTTCAAAAGGTTTTACCATAGGTAACTCCGCCATAGTTCCCGCATTTGTAGTTTCGTAGAGCTGGAATAATTCGTCTATCAAAATGCTGACGCTCCACCCATCACATAATAGATGATGGGAACTCCAAATTACCTTATGCTCATTATTACCTAGTTGGAATATACAGAGACGTGTCATAGGTTCATCATTTTTGAATCCTCGACTTAAATTTTCATTCATCCACTGTTTTAGGAATTCTTTCTGTTCTTGTTTCGTCATCTCAATCAAGTTTTTTATTTCTGAATTTATTTGAACATCATATAGAACAGCTTGCCAAGGTTTTGCTTGTTCATCTTGCACAATTATTGTTCTTAAAGAATCATGACGATCAACTAATTGTTTGAAACACTGAATAAAGAGTTTAATATCCAACTCCCCCTCAAGTGCCCAAATTGTTTGTTCAAAATATGCATTTGTATCAGGTTCATTCGTAGCATGTTCATAAATAACTTCTTGGAAAGGTGCTAACGGGTAAATACGTTCTATTTTTATATCCGGCATTTTTTCTTGTATTTTGGTAAGTGTTTGTTGATTAAGTTGTTTATCTTTAATATTTAGTAATGTAGCTTTATTATCGTTCATTATGTTTACATCATTTGTTTGTGAACTTGAAAAATGGTCTAGCTTTTTAACAAATTGAACCATATCCCTTAATATAGGAAATGAAAATAGATTTTTTGGTTCAAGCTCAAATCCTTGTCGATACAGTCTGACGGACACTTGAATCGCTTTTATCGAATCTCCACCTAAGGCGAAGAAATGATCATTTACTCCAACTTGATCTATTTTGAGTACTTCTTGCCAAATACTAGTTAATATTTTTTCCATTTCAGTTTTTGGAGCAATAAATACTTCATTTGTTTGTTTCTCGGGAGCAGGGAGCGCTTTCCTATCTAATTTACCGTTTGGAGTCAAGGGTAATTGGTCCAAATAAACAAAATAAGAAGGAATCATGTAATCTGGCAAGTGATCTCGCAAATGCTTTCGTAGTTCTGTTGTACTAATATTTTGCTTAGTTACCACATATGCAACTAAAAATTTTATTCCGTTCTCATCTGTTTGATCAATTACGACAGCATGTTCGACTTGTTTATAAGTTAGAAGACAATGAGCGATTTCTTCTAACTCTACTCGATACCCTTGAATTTTTACTTGGTAATCTTGGCGGCCTAAAAATTCAATATACCCCTCAGAATGCATTTTTCCACAATCTCCTGTTTTGTATATAAGACCAAAATCAGGATGTGACACAAACGCTTCATTTGTTTTCTTTTCATCATTTAAATATCCTTTAGCAAGGCCCACTCCCCCGATATATAAATCTCCAATTACACCAACAGGGCACATTTTCTTTTCATAGTTCAACACATAATACGTTTGGTTTGCCAAGGGCATCCCGTATGGAATACTATTCCAATGTGATTCCACCTGTTTGACCGGATAATAAATTGACCAAATCGATGCTTCTGTTGCCCCTCCTAGTGAAACTACTTCTGCAATCGGAAAATGTCGTTTTATTTTTTCTGGTAAAGAAAGCGGAATCCAATCTCCACTATGTAAAACTAAACGTAAAGAAGAATGTTCAAAATGAGAACCTACTTGATCCAATGCCAAATCCATGATTGCAGGCACTGTATTCCAAATTGTAATCCCTCTACGTTCGACAGTGCGGATTAATTCTTGCATGTCTCTCGGATCACGAATCATTACTAACATTGCACCTGTGCTTAAAGCTCCGAAAATATCGTATACAGATAGGTCAAAACACATGGAAGAGATACCAATAATACGATCATCTTCATTTACCTCATATTTTTGATTTATGTCTTGAATAGTATTTGTAACCGCTTGGTGAGTAATAATTACTCCTTTTGGTTTTCCTGTACTTCCTGAAGTGTATATAATATAGGCAATATCTTCTGGACCAGCAATAGAGGGCATATCTTCTGTTGTATAAAATGACAAATCATTTTCTTCATAAAGACTAGGTTCTAATAAAAGCTTGCATGAGCTATTTTTTAAAATATATGTTTGGCGATCTAAAGGATGATCGGGATCAATCGGAACATAAGCAGCACCTGCTTTTAAAATACCTAGCATATTAACAATTGTGTCAACTCGTCTTTTGGCTAAAAGACCCACTTTGTCACCAAGACCAATGCCCTGCTCTTTTAAGAATTGGGCAATTTGATTGGAGCGTTTATGAAGTTCCGAGTATGTTAACCATTTTTGCTCAAATACCACCGCTACTTCATTCGGTGTACGTTTTACTTGGTCTGTAAATAATTGATACAGAGTAGTTGAAGGTATTTTTTCTGTTGTTTCATTGTATTGTTCAATTAAAGTTTGATCCGATTCTTTCATCTGCAAAGATGTTATATCGCTTTGTTTCACCAATTGTTCCAATAAGTTAACAAATTGGGAAAACATTGCTTCTATCACATCAATATCAAACAACTCTTCAACATAATTCCAGCTAATTAATAACTCTCCATTTTTTTCAATTACTACATTATCCAAATACACTTGTGGAGTCCGAGCATGAATATAGCGAAGAGAACCAAGTTGTTCCCAAGAGAAAGCACCTGCACCTGCTAACATCGAGGTGAAAACGATTGGCATAACTGCTTTTGGCGTCATTTGATGATATCGAGTAAAATCTCGAATAAAGTTAACTCCATCGTAATGACGATGTTCAAGGCCATCTAATAAAGTAGCTTGCGTTTCTTTTACTCTAGTAAAGAAAGTTTGCTCTGGTTTTACATCAACATCCAACAAAATAAGCGATGTGAAATCTCCTACAATCTGTTCTACTTCATCATGAACAGGATAACGGTTAAATACAGTCAAATTAATTGCTAATCGACGTTGATTACTCCAATATGCCAACACATCACCATATATTGTACAAAGTAGAGCGGAAGGCGTTACCTCTTTCTCTTGTGCTAACTTTCGTAGCTTTGTCCATTTTTCATTGTCCAGGATTTTTGTAAGTGATTGGAATTTAGGAGTAGCAATCTCTGCTGGATCCTTTTTTAACAGCAAAGAAGGTGCAAACGGAAAGTCAGGCAGCTTACTTGTCCAATAATCTTTTGCTGTTTTATATTCTTCGCTTTGTTCCATTTCATCATAGATAAACATATAATCTTGAAAATCAAAAGATAAAGATTCTAATTTTTGATTTGGTTTATAATAATAATGCAACAAATCCTGTCCAACAATGTTCATGCTTGCTCCGTCCATTAATAAAGCATCGTATCGAAAACATAATAAATACGTGTCTTCTTTTAAAAGAAAAGCTTTCAATTCAAACAAAGGCCATTTTCCCAAAGGGAATACATGGTTAGTCATTCGAGAACGCTCTTCTTGCAAGCGAGCATTTTGATTCCTATCATCTAAATCTATGAGACTCACTATTTCAATCTCGTAATCAGGAACGCTTTGTAATATTTGCTGTTTTCCCTCTGGTAAAATTACAGCTCGCAACATTGGATGACGATGGATTACCTTTTGAAAACTTTTTGAAAGACGATTGATATCCAATGTTGTTTCATATTCAAAATATGTTTGAGGTGAAATACCACTTAATTCAAACTGTGAATTCCTTCCTAACATATACGCTGTCTGAACTTCTGTTAAGGAAAATGGATTAGATAAATCTTTAACATGAGTTGGTCTACTTTCAAAGTTTTCCTCTTTATGCTCTAACTTTACACAAGAACTCAGTTGAGCGATTGTGGGGTGTTTAAAAAAATCTGTTGTACTTATTTTTAAGCCGTCTTTTCTTAATAAATTAATTACCTGAAGTGCTTTAATAGATTCTCCTTTTAATGCAAAAAAATTATCATGAATTCCGATTCGCTCAATCTCCATAACTTTTTCCCATGCACGCACTAATTTTTGTTCAATTTCATTGCGCGGAGCAACGTATGGAATTGATACATAATCCGTTTGTGTTATATCCAACAATCTTTTTCTATCCACTTTTCCATTTGGATTCAATGGAATCTCTTCTACCTGAATCATTTTTTCAGGAATCATAAACTCCGGTAATTTATCACTTAAATATTTTCTGATTTCACCAAAAGACACCTTGTTATCCGATACATAGTAGGCAGCTAATAATTTCCTATTTCCATACACTTGATCAACAACGATAGCCTGATTTATTTCTGGATATTCCCTTAATTGAGTTTCGATTTCTCTTAATTCAATCCGATACCCCCGAATTTTCACTTGATGATCCATTCTACCTAAATATTCAAGTTCTCCATTAGGCAACCAACGAACGAGATCACCTGTATGATACATCATTTCCCCTGCCGCAAAAGGACTCGGTACAAACTTTTCATCTGTCAGTTTATTTTTACCAAGATACCCTCGTGCTACCGCTACGCCAGCAATGCAGAGTTCACCGGGAATTCCAAATGGTTTTAATTGGCCATACTTATTCAATATATAGGAATGATAATTCCGGTTAGGTTTGCCAATCGTAACTTCTTTGGAAGTGCTCAAGTCTTTTACTGTTGCGCAAATGGTTGTTTCTGTGGGACCATAAATATTTAAAATTGTTGCTTCACTGATACAACGAATTTTTTCAACCAAATCAATGGAAAATGATTCTCCTGCTAATAAAATAGATTTTAAATCTTTTAGAAAAATCGCCCCTTCTGGATCACTCAAAATCACTTCCATTCGCGATGGCGTTGATTCCCATAAATCCACCTTATGTTTTTTGACCAAATGAGCCAATTCTTTTGTTGCAAACTGGTCCTCTGTAGCAATTACTACTTTTGAACCTTGCGTTAAAGGAAGACATATTTCTAACAAGGAAATATCAAAAGATACACTAGCAAGAAACAAGAATGATTGATTAGCTATTACTTTTTCTCTCATTACATTTAAAAAATGAACTAGCGATTTTTGTTCTATCATTACCCCTTTTGGATTTCCTGTCGATCCTGATGTGTAAATAACATAAGCTAAATCATTAGGATTATGTTCTCGTACTAAATTACTTTCTTCACCTTGAAAAAGATATTCTTTATCAAGATACAGTACTTCACCTGCAAATTGTGGCAATACTTCCTCTGTTCGCTTACTAAGTAAATATTTTGCTTGACTATCTTGTAACATATATTCAATTCGTTCAGTTGGGTAGTTAGGGTCGATTGGTAAATACGCTGCTCCTGCTTTTAAAATCCCCATCATACCAATAATCATTTCTAATGACCGATCTACCATAACACCAATAATACTTTCTTTTGAAACACCTTTACTTTGAAGAATAGAAGCCAATTGATTCGCTTTCTTATTCAATTCTCTATATGTCAAAGATTGATCATTACAAACAACAGCAATTTGATCTGGAGTTTTTAATACTTGCGCTTCAAACAAATCTTGAAATGATTGAAACAAGTCTATGCCTGTTTGAAAAGTATTCAATCCTTCTAACAACTCTTTTTCTCCTTCTGCAATAATACAAATATCTTTCAATGCCAAATTCGGATTTTGTGAAACTTGCTTTAAAACATAACAATACGAATTGGCAAACTGTTGCAAAGAAGAGAATGAACGGGACTTGCAAGAAATTTGAAATTCAAATTCATTATGTATTTCATTCCATTTTCTTCGTATCCATAAGACTAAATTATTCTCTGCGTATTCTTCTAGTGAATTTTCATTATGTAATCCTTCCATCCCGATTACAATTTGAAAAGGAGTTAAATTGTGTTTAACTAATAATTCAGAGAGCGGATACTCCTGATTTTCATACCCGAATAAAGTCGTTTGTTCAATCTCATTTACTAACTGTTTAAAGGTGTGATGCGGATGGATTTCACTTCCTAAAGGAATCAACTTATTAAGATTCTCACTTTGTTCAAGATTCTTTTCAATTATAGGAATACCAATAGTAATTCTTTCTTGATCTGTATAATGTGCCAAACAAACTCTTAAAGCGGCTTGAAACCAGCTAAATAATAATAAATCTTGAGACTTACTTATTTTTTGTATATTTTTACTAATTTCTACATTCACTATGACTTGAACGTACTCACAAGGTGTTTCTTTATTTAGTTGGTAATCGCTATTAAATACAGAAAAATCGAGAATCTCGGAAGATAATTGCTCCTTCCAAAACGCTTCTACTTCTTTATTTTCATGAATCGAACTTCGATCTTTAATGTGCATTTTTATCTTTATCCCCCTAATATTCATTTCTTCTACTCGTTAATTTTCAAGCCAACTTCAAGCCCATGGAGAAACACTTGATGGTTATCCAAACATAAAAATTGCTGAATCTCTTCAAATTTCATATGACCAACTGAACAAACCCCTAAATTTAATGTCTCAGCAACCATATTTAAGGTAGCAGTGATAATGCCTGACTCAATACAAGCAAATAAATATCCATCTGAACCGTATTTCGGAATGGAAGCGTTCGCATTATAAACCAAATAAACTGAGAATGCAGATTGAGTAAATAAATCTTGATTAATTAACTCATGATCACTTTTGATCACTTGATCAATGTTGTTTACAATCACAAGACTATTTTTTGATGGGTTATAATAATAAAATCCAGCTTTCATACCCTCTATACGTTTTGGTTTTATATAAACAAAGATATCAATGGGATAGAGCCCGCCTGCACTTGCGTAATGATAGTATATTTTTTCTTCCTTAACCTGTTTTAGAGTTGATAAGAATTGGGAAAATTCCGAAAAACCAATGTGTTTTTCCATTTCAAATTGACGACAAGACCTACGTTCCTTGATTATAGTGGGTAGCTCATCTGTTGTTTCAAGTTGAATTTCGGTTGACCGTGCAGCAACGTGCGTGCGATTTAATTGTTCACTCATATACTTATCTAACTCTTCTTTAGAAAAGCGAATCTGGTTGCTATATGGATTTGGAAAAATCTTTTCTTGTGAAGAAAATACTTCTCTTGGGTGTAATATGTTACTTACTAACACACGATTTTTTATCATGAGTTCTATGTTTTTTTGTGTCTCTTCTACATTTCCTAACGAAAAGCGCTCTACTAGTTCACTAATTTTCACACCTTTTTGAGCCATAAAATAAAAATCAGGAAACCACTCAGACAGAATACCTGTAAATCTCATTTCCCCTATCAAAACTTCATTATGCAACTTCTCCCAATGCTTAATCGGAGACCAGTAATAAATTTTCTCGCTCATATAACCCTCCATAAACGTTTAACTTATTTTGAGATGCAATTTTCTAATTTACAAAAATTTTTTCGGATTCTGCTCCTTGTCTCATAGTGATTATAAATACATGCACTTTAACGAAACTTGAAAATAATGAAATAACTTTTTCTTCATTAAAATTTTTTATTTCATCATAAAAAATGATTTCTTTTTGGATATTTCACATCCTTTCCCATAGTAATCCTATAAGGTATAAACCATTTATAACATTGAGAATATTCATGTATTTCCAATGTGAAATTATTGTAATGGATTGGAGAGCAGTTGAATATAGTTATTAAATCAAATAATGTTGAGAAAGTTTTATTTATTATATCGATAAAATTTTATGATTCATTTTATTACAAATAGATTAAGAAAAGAGCTTTAAATTTTTCTTAAAAAGTTAGTGTAAAAATACAACATATTATTACATACAAAGAAGTTACTTACATATCATCTTCAAAATAGAGAAAAGACACCTTGAAGGGTGTCTTTTCTCTATTTTGATTCCATATACTTTTGGCGCCTTCGTTATTTTTAAGCGGTTTATAGGAATTAATACAATTCGAACATCTAGCTCGTTATATGTTCGAGTATGTAATAAAAATTATATAAATTACGAATGGATTTCAGATAATTTTATCGATAAACGCAAAGATATATTCTACTCCTACGGTTACAATAGCAATAACCTATTGCTTATTTTTTATTAAATTGTAATATAATTACAGTATGTGAAATTATATTACATTAACTTTAAAAGCGAAGTGAGAATAATCTTCACTTCGCTTTTAAAGTTTGCAATCCTTATTAAATTTGCTCAATTCAGTATTTATTTCCACACTCTTCGCTTTTATTTAATCGGTTTTTCTGATTTTAAAACAATGGAACTTAGTGCAGGAACTTTAATTTTATTGTCATGTACAACATAAAGTGGTTTACTTCCCGCCTGCTTCCCGTCTACTAGTACTTTCCAAGGACCTTTAAATGGAAGTGTTATTTCAACAGCTTCTCTATTTGCATTGTGAGCCACTGTAAAGTATTCATGTTTATTCCCCTCTATTGTATAAGTTACAGTATTTTTCGGAGCATCAATAAATGATACGTGTGTTTTTATTTGATCTGCAGATGTCATTCGAAAAGCTGAGTACTTTTTGCGTAATTCTATTAAACCCTTCATATAATCTACTTCATTATTAAACGTTGCACGGCGCAACCAATCCATCTGGTTAATTGAATCTGGAGATTTGTAACTATTATGATCACCGTATTTCGTCCGCATAAACTCTTGCCCTGCATGTAAGAATGGAATTCCTTGTGATGTTAATAAAATCGAAGAAGACAATTTGTGCATTTGTTTTCGCACTTCATCGCTATCATCTGAATTAGTTAACTCAAGTTTATCCCATAATGTATGATTGTCATGTGCTTCCACATAAGTTAATACCTGTTCCGAATCTTGATAGGTAGATGAATTTTTATCGTAGTCAATACCTGCCGTAATCCCTTTTTTAATACGATCTTCCATGTTTTCCTTCCCATTTATAAAACCATTTTCCTTCTCCTCAAATACACTACCCTTCAATCCATCACGTATATTATCATTAAAATGAGCAATCCCTTTCATTTTCCCTGCATTTTTTTGATTTGCTTTCAGCTCAGCTGCAAGAGGTGTATTTAAATCCCATCCTTCTCCATGTAGTATAATAGAAGGGTCAATTTGATTAACAGCTTTACGTATTTCATTCATCGTTTCATAATCATGAATACCCATTAAATCAAAACGGAATCCATCTAAATTGTATTCTTTTGCCCAATATGTGACGGAATCTATCATAAATTTCCTCATCATTTTTCTTTCTGAAGCAGTATCATTTCCTACTCCAGTTCCATTTGCAAATGTTCCATCTTCATTGTAACGATAATAATAACCTGGAACTAACTTATGAAAATTAGATTCAGCAGCGTTATACATATGGTTATATACGACATCCATCACTACTCGAAGATTATTATCATGTAGTGTTTGAACCATTTGCTTTAATTCAGTTATTCGAACAATTGGCTCATAAGGATTTGTAGAATAGGAGCCTTCTGGAACGTTGAAATTTTTAGGATCATATCCCCAGTTATATTGCGGTTCATTTAAAGTCTCTTCATTTACAGAAGCATAATCAAATATCGGTAAAAACTGAACGTGAGTAACACCAAGATCCTTTATATGATCAAGTCCTGTTTTTACACCTTCTGGCCCTTTTGTTCCTTTTTCTGTTACACCTAAATACTTCCCTTTCTGTTTAATACCACTTTCAGGTTGAATGGAAAGATCGCGTACATGTAACTCATAAATAATAGCATCTTCCGGATTTTTAAATTTTGGCTTTTTGTTTGCTTTCCATTTTTTCGGATTTGTTTCTTCTAAATCAACAACTGCACCTTTATCTCCATTTACAGAAGCAGCACGTGCATATGGATCAACTGCTTCAGTCCACTTATCACCAATTTTGACTTTATACGTATAAAAGAGCCCTTTTTGATTCCCCTTTAGTTCTGCAGTCCAAGTTCCTTTTTCACCTTTTTGCATGTTTATTTCAGTACCTATTTTATCACTCCATTTTTTATATGTAACCAACTTCGCTTCACTTGCAGTAGGAGCCCATACACGGAACTTTGTATATTGCGGAGTATATATATTTCCCAAATCATTACCACCATAATAAAATAAATTGTCGAATTCCTCGCTACGAATGACTTTACCGATTTCAGTATTCGTATCATCTAAGTTTTCAATTTTAACTTTGTATGTTTGTTTTAAATCAATTTTCTGTTCCATAATTATTTTAACCTTATTAGTAACATCTCCACTGTTTATATCATAAGGAGTAATATTCTTAATTTTAATGCCTTCAATTTCAATTTTCTTTTCCTTAATATTAAACGGGACATTAGTCGTTACAGTAATTTCATGGAAACTATCAATAGTTGCTTTTTGAATTGAGAGATCCGATGAAGGCTTAGAGTTATATACTTTTTCATCACCCGAAAGAATCCATACTTCAGCACGACCGTCCTTTATATTTTCAATCCAACGATCTCCACCATCTTTTTCCCATTCATTTGTTCGAACTATAAATCCTACACGATTATAGTCACCTTCTATTTTTATCTTAGCGTATTTTCCAAATTCATCTTCACCAGTAAATTCATAAGATGTACCATTCGCATTTTCTCCCCATAACCAAAGATTCCAGTCTTTTGTATTTCCAAGCTTTTCTTTGTAATGAATGATAATTTCAGTTGTTTTTGAATTTGAAATTGCCTTCACACTCTGAAAGGAGAAAACAGATGATAACATAACGATTAAAGTAAGTAATAAAACTGTTTTGTTAATTAATCTTTTTATAATTTGCACCACATACACCCTTTCTTCAAATATTACTCTCGATTTAATATGTTTACACTACATAACACTGCTTAAATTAATCTAGAAATCTCTTTTACTTCACCTCCATATTGGCTATTTTCACGTATGTATTTCAATGACCTTTTAATACGAAAGCGTTTGCATTAATGGTTAAAAAAATAGATTTGTTTATACCTTCATATATTTGTAAATACTAAAAGATCAGGGAAATCATTTTAAAGCAATCGTTTGTTATCGCTTTCATTTTATAGACTTTCTATCAAGAGGTCAATATATTATTAATTTTCTGTTTTTATACACTTTAAACCTTATTTATATGTCGCTACTTCTTAAAGGTAAAGCGCCTCATTATTGCTTAGTCAGTTTATTTTCAACAATACATTGCTACGTAAAAAACAGCTAATATCCTTAAAATGATATTAGCTGTTTTTCATAATGTTTTAATATACGAATGAGAACTATATTTCTAAATTACTTAATTTTTGCTGCATCAAATGCTTTTTGAACTGCTTGAACTTCAGCTGTATTTGCACCATATTTATTAGTTGCCACTCGAATACATGCTGATCTCAATTCTTTGAAATTAGAAGTCATGTTTAACTCATCTGTATTTGCATAATAGAAAATATCAAACATTTTATCTTCACCAATTCCTTTAACAGTTACTCCGTTATGAGTTCCGCCTTTTGCAATGAGATACGCAACTTTATTAATAATACTTGAATTAAAATGAACACCGCCTTGATCCCATCCATTAAAATCGTTAAATTCACTGTAATCATCTGGATAAGGTACTCCTAGTGAAGATGGAACAGAAGCTGGGTTTTCCATATCACGGAAAATAGATCCCGTTTGTTCTCCCATTGTCCAGTTAAAGTTTCCATTATTTACGTATTTCTCAATAGATGTTCCCATAATATCAGATAGCGCCTCATTAATCGCACCAGATTCCCCGAAATATTCAAGATTAGATTCGCTAGAAGTAACAGCATGTGTAAATTCATGTCCAGCTACGTCATATGCTTTAACAATAGGATCGCCATATACAAGCATACTTCCATTATTAGCACTTAATGCATTCTGCCAATTTTTCGGATCATTCGTCTCTTCAGAATCCCAAGCGTGTACAACTGAAACTACTTTTTGTCCTTTATTATCAAAGCTATTACGCTTGTATTTATCTTTATAAAAATCAAATACTTTTGTTGCTAAGTAATGAGCACTTACTGCTTTTGGATCGTTAAATGTTGCCGAAGTACTAGTCGCTAATGTACCAGGATAATAGCTTTCTTCTTTAGTAATATCTCTGTAATTCACATCATATGTTTCAATGCCTTGCCCTCTTGTATAATCAGCAAGAGCATATTTGCCATTACTTTGTTTAGAGATACCAAATGAACGAGAAATACCTAAATCATCTTTTCCTGTTCCAGTTAATGATGTAAGACTGCTTTGTTTACTTTTCTTTAAAGCGCCAACTAGTTTGTCACTGGCTTTTAAGTTAGATTCTTGTACCATATTTTTTAACATATCACCATTTTGTGCATTTACTAAATAAGTACCAGAAATATAGTTTGGTGTTGCAGCTTCAAACGTAACTTGGTATGCATTTTTAGCTTGTCCATTATTTTCATCAACAAAAATAACCTCTTTAACTTCTGGCTCAGAAATAAACTTGATATCGTTCCCGTACTTCGTATAAATAAATTGTTTTGCTTCATCTTTTGATAGATTAATAGGTTTTTTCAATTCTTCTTGTTTTAGATTTTGCGCGCTATCACCTGAAACACTTTTAATAACACCCTTATTATCTACGTGCGCAGTTAATTGATGGCCATATACTTCTTTTCCTTCGTATGTTTGCTGCATACGCACAAGTGTAGTTCCATCATACGAACCACGTTTTTGAAGGACTTTATAATCTACTCCAGTTTCTCCATTGACTTGTTTTTGGGACAGAGCTTGTTCTGTTTTCTCCTTAAGTGCATCCTTTACTACATTTTCTGGTGCCTTTTGTGACGGCTGTGTAAGTTCACCCGAACGGAACGATTCCTCCTGAATTTGAACTTGTAGTTGATCTGTTTCCTCTGCATGACCTACCCCATATGGTGCCACAGCTGTTAAAGCCAATCCTGTTGTTAATGCTACCTTAGTTAATGTCTTTTTGTTTTTCATTATTTCACCTCGTATAATTTTTGAAATAGAAAGCTTGTACAAAGTATACTGTCTATTTCTGTCGGAAAAAAGAGAAAATACACAATTTATGTAACATTATGCAAAATTACATAAATTGTGGTCAATATTATAAATAATGAATGGAACACATATGAACATTAATTTGAATAAAAGAGAGTCCTTATAGGCGCTCATCCAATTGGTTAGTTATTAATTATCTATATTCATTCTAATAAAAGTATACTTAAATCTAAATAACAACATAAAAACCCACTCTTTACTACTGTAAGAGTGGGTTTCATGCTATTAAAATAACAATTACTATAAGAAACCTTTTAATTTATATTTTTTTAGTAATCCTACTAAGTTTTTTGTAAAATTCACCTTTTGTCTTTGCATGAATAAACTCATTTGGACTAATATTTACTTTTTGTGAGAGTGCTACAATCTCTTCTTTTGAAATTGAGTCTCTCGTATTTATAGATGCTATATTTGTGTATTTTCCGTCTTCTGTTTTTGGAATTTCTAAAATCCCTTTATTCACGAGATCAACTACAGCCTTATGCTCTGAAGAATGTAAATCTACACCAGTAATTTTCCAATTACGCATAACTTCTGGCGTGTATACACCATTCTTTACCTCTTTTAAATATGTAATAGCAAGGTTACGAATGGTTCCACCTGTTTCTCCAAATGCATTCTCTTGTTTAGATGACCAAATTTGTTCAAACTTACGCCCCTCTAAAGCTCCTCCTTTTGCCTGAAGAGCCTCCATTCTATATGCATTCATTCCCAGCGTCATAACATCGCTCATTTTGATTGGTTTGTTTGTACGAATAGAGCGTAAATTTGTAATTCTGCTTCCGTATGGTTTTGTTAAGTCAATTTCGTATTTTACTCCTCCAAAGAAATCGTTCGTACTGTATTTAGATGCACGGCGGGTTTTATCAAAACTAACGGTTACATCTCCGACACGAGATGAGTTAAAATATCCTGCTGCCCATTCCATATAGTCTTTTAAATCTTTTCCAGAAATCTTATATACTGTAATTTCTCCCAAGGCATATTGGTAATTGTACGCAATATCCTTTTTCTTAATAGGACCTGTATCTAAACGGGTATAATCATTATCAATTTGATGGGCTACTACACCTGCTTTACTGTAGTAGAGCATGACTTCATGAAAGAAATCTGATAAAGGTGTTTCTTGAATCTGAACACTTGGAATACCCTTTATTTCATTTTCAGGAACAAGATTTCTACCCTTTAATTGAGCGACTACAACATTTGCATCTCCTCTCGCATATTCGTGAAAAGGTGTTAATGTTTCTTCAAGTGTAGGATCAGATAATATCGTTGTTCCATCAGCATTTTTTACAGGTATAGCGGTAGCGGTTTTATCTTTTAAAACCAATTTCCCATCTTGCTTTGTAAAAGTAAGGTCAATACGTGAAATATGTGTTCCATATTTATCTGGTTCCGTAATAATTACGCCATTTACAACTTCTTTTTTTACAAGTTTATGCATATGAGCTGCAAAAATAGCGCTTAATTCCGGACAAGCATTTGCAATATCTTGAACACCAGTACCAGGGATACCATTCTCATTTTCTAATCCCATATGCATAACTCCTACCATTACATCTACTTTACCTTCTAATTCCTTAATTGCCTTTTTCGTCTCTTCTACCGGATTTTTCACCACTAAACCATCTAAGTGATCTGTCCCTTTTTCAAAATCACTAATCATTGGTGTATTCATACCAATAATCCCAACTTTAATTCCACCTTTTTCTACAATTGTATATGCAGGAAGAAAGCGCTCTCCATTTTCCTTATAAATATTTCCCGCTAACGTTTTTCCCTTATATTGCTCACTAACTTTTTTCAATGTATCTAATCCAAAATTGAATTCATGATTTCCAAATGCCCAGGCGTCATATCCCATTGTATTCATCGCTACCATCATTGGCGATTGTGGTTTATCGTTGAATAATTCTACTGAGTTTCCTTGAATTGTATCCCCAGCATCTACTAATATGGTATTTGGATTTTCTTGACGGACCTTCTTTATAACCGTATAAAGCTGCGTCAAACTTCCACTCATATTTGCTCCATCAAGCGCATAATCCCAAGGCATAAATCTACCATGAATATCTGCAGTACCTAACAATGTAATATTAACTTCAGATTCCTCAGCCTTAGAGATAGGTGGTTTGACTATTACTGCTGTTCCAAGCAGTAATAGAATTACAAAGTAACATACATAGTTCTTCCATTTCATTTTTTGCATAATAATAATATTTCTCCCCTTTTTGTACTTTCATAAAGTTGCTTGAACTTTAAAAATGTAACTTATTATTCAGGAAACTTCAACTACAAAAGATAATTTTGAAGGGGGTTCTGTTGCAAAAATAAAGAGAATAAATTGCATACATCCCCTGACAGAATACCCCTTCCTTAAGCGTGTGAAGAGTACTTTCAAAATAAGGACATATCATTCATCATCATAAAATCATTATTTCAATTTACTAAAATTCGCATATAAAATATGTTATGATGATTATTTTTTGAATTTCATTGTCGAAGTATTTCCTTCTCAATGAAAATACTTCCAAAAAAATAACCCCGCTCTTCATTTAAGACAGGGTTACACTTATACAGAAAATCGGATAGTTTCATATTTTCTTAAGCTTATTGGTTACTTTCAACTAATTTCATTCTATTTTTGTTTTCTTCTGAATCAATATGAATCAACCGTTTTCCCTGTTTATAATACGCATCAATAAATAGGGAATGATTTTTACTTTTCAATTTCACAAAGCAATTTTATCTCTTTTATTTGTGAAATATGACGCTGTTCATGTAAATAAATCAGTTCTATCCACTGATCAAGGGATAATTCTCCAAGAGCTGGATGCATCACTGCTTTTTTTGCTAATATAGACTCATCTTCTATTGTACTCAGGAAACGCATCAATTCTTTTCTCGATTCGTTTAGCATATTGAGCATTTGCTCCACTTCAAATGGTTCTATACTTGGTTCAATCATTTCTGGAGCTATAAACTTTTTCGTTCTATCTAATAAAATAGTGTGAATTTCTTTACGCTCATTTTGGGTACTATCTAACTTTTTTAATCCTGATGAAATAACTGTTATAACTCTCTCATCTAATAAAACTAAATGATGACAAACTTGTGCAATACTCCATTTATCCTTATCTGGTTTCCTATTAAATTGAGCATCACTCAACAAATTAATTTCCTCAACTAATTGATCTCTCGTTTCATAAAACTTGTCATTTACAAATGTATCCATGTGGATTCTCCTTCATTGCAACCTACATACTTAAATTCCTACGCTAGAAATATTATCTTCAAAAAAAGTTTTTCTTTCACTACTATTCCAATTTCATTTTAAAGCTACAAATGAAATTATTTGTTTTTTATATCTTTTTAATTGGCACAAATAAATTAACCTTTAACTTTCCGTCTAGATCTTCAGCAACATTATTTAAGCAAAACTCTAAATTATCTCTATCATAATCTGCATCATACTCACTATTTGGTAGCCACTCTGCATACATGTATTGATACGCTTCACTTAATTTATGAGGTTCATCATAGAACTGGTATAGACCATATGTACCTCCATCTAATCTTTTAAATTGCACATCATGATGCTTTTCTTTATCGAAGTTTTCAGGAATCGTAACACATGCATCATGCCGGCACTTATGACTTGCAACAAGTTCAGGATTATCCAATGATATTCCGATAAATGATTGCTCTGGTGGATACAGTTTATTTTCAATTGACCAATTCAGTAACTTTCCCCAGTGATCTTGCGGTTCAAAGTAGCTACCAGTTCGTCTTATATACGCTACTTCTAATGGTGGTAATTTTTTTATAACAACTTTCATTTATATCTTCTCCCCTATAAATATGTACACTGTTTAATTAGCTTTCTTTAACATTTATTCCTTCTTAAATAAAAAGAATTCTCTAATCATATAAAGTGAAACTTTAATCAGCGGGAGATGAATTTGAATTGAAATATAATTGATTACTATTACTACTAAAGTAGTATGTACTTTCATACTTTTATTTGATTTTACATTCTTTTTAAATCGATATATTAATTGTAAGAAAATAAAAAGGTGGAGGATTTTAATTGATTAAAGGAATATACGAAGCGCATTTACCAGTGAGTAATTTACAACAATCTATCGAATTTTATGAAAAACTAGGGTTGAAGTTAGCCTGGAGCGATGAATCAACAGCATTCTTTTGGATTGAGGATGGGAAAAGTTGGCTAGGATTATGGGCGGGCTCTGAATACGAAACAAAATATCATCCTTCTTTACGTCATATTGCATTTAGAGTTTCCTATGAGGATTTAAAAGAATCATTACATTGGTTACACTCACTTCAAATTAAAGCTGTTCCGTTTGGGAGTAATGAATCTATTGAACCATTTGTCCGTCCACATCAAGGTAATGCATCTGTTTATTTTATTGATCCAGATGGTAATAGCTTAGAACTTATTTGTCATATTTTTGTACCTAACGCACTAAAACATATAAATGATAAATTATCCTTGAAAGATTGGGAGACACTATTAGCTGACACATTTGAATGAATATTAGTTATAAATCATAATGGCTCACCTTTATTTTTATAACATGTATAACAATCTTGAATAATAATGTCCTATCAATTTATCATTAAATAAATGTAAAAAATGACCCTATTTATTCATTTTTAATGCGTATGTATGTACATTTGTTAATTTATTCGATATATTATGGGTATTGAATGATTACGTGAAGTGTATAGGTCGCTTATATAACACCTTATATTTTTATATCCGTGAAAACTACAAAGTGTATGAAAATCCATTTGTCAAATGAATTTAGTGCGGAAGGAGGTTTGTGGTTACTTCATAGGGTATAATAATCAGTTTTTTACTGATAAAAATATAGGAGGCGACATAATGTTTCGTACGATTTCAAATTTCATGAGAGTAGCTGAGATAAGAAGGAAAATCCTTTTTACACTAGCGATGTTAATCGTTTTTCGAATTGGCACGTTTATTCCAGTTCCTCATACTAACGCAGAGGTATTAAAAGTACAAGATCAAGCTAACGTTCTAGGTATGTTAAACGTATTTGGCGGAGGAGCATTGCAACACTTCTCAATCTTTGCTGTAGGTATTACACCATATATTACAGCTTCCATCATAGTACAGTTACTACAAATGGATGTTATACCTAAATTTTCGGAATGGGCAAAGCAAGGAGAAATGGGCCGTAAGAAATCAGCTCAATTCACTCGATACTTTACAATCATTCTCGCATTCATACAGGCCATCGGAATGTCTTATGGCTTTAATAATATAGCAGGTGGACAATTAATAACAGATCAAAGCTGGACTACATACTTATTTATTGCGACAGTTTTAACTGCAGGTACTGCATTTTTACTTTGGTTAGGCGAACAAATTACCGCTAACGGAGTTGGTAATGGTATTTCGATGATTATCTTCGCAGGTCTCGTTGCCGCCATTCCAAATGTTGCAAATCAAATTTATTTACAACAATTCCAAAATGCTGGCGATCAGCTATTTATGCACATAATAAAAATTGTTTTAATTGGACTCGTAATTTTAGCGATAGTTGTTGGTGTTATTTACATTCAACAAGCTGTACGTAAAATACCGATCCAATATGCAAAAGCTGTTTCAGGAAACAATCAATATCAAGGAGCAAAAAACACTCATTTACCGCTTAAAGTAAATAGTGCTGGTGTTATACCAGTTATCTTTGCTTCTGCATTTTTAATGACGCCGCGTACAATTGCGCAGCTCTTCCCTGATTCAAGCGTATCAAAATGGTTAGTTGCAAATCTTGATTTCGCACATCCAATTGGAATGACACTTTATGTCGGTCTTATTGTTGCTTTCACATACTTCTACGCATTTATTCAAGTAAATCCTGAACAAATGGCTGAGAATTTGAAAAAGCAAAATGGATATGTTCCTGGTATTCGTCCTGGTAAAGCAACTGAACAATATGTAACTAAAATTCTATACCGTTTAACATTTATCGGTGCAATTTTCTTAGGTGCTATTTCTATATTACCGCTCGTATTTACGAAAATTGCTACGTTACCACCTTCTGCTCAAATTGGTGGTACAAGCTTACTTATCATTGTCGGTGTAGCACTAGAAACTATGAAGACGTTAGAAAGCCAGCTTGTAAAACGTCATTATAAAGGCTTTATTAAAAAAGTGAATTAATTATAAAAAACACAGTTGGTTATTTTTCCAACTGTGTTTTTTATTTTATCAGTTCTGTAATTAATATACAGGGCTGTTGCTTTATTAAACTACATCTCCTTCTCTAATAACCGCCCTTTTTTGAAATAAGTCCGTAGTGTTGAACGATTGGCCAAAAATACACCAATCAATATAAGACAAGCCCCCATTCCCATTGTAGGATTTAAAGGTTCTCCTAAAATGATATATCCCACAATTATTGCAATCAATGGTGATACATATAACCACGTCGATGGAAATACTGGATTTGTTTTTGATAAGAGCCAGTAATATAATCCGTGGCCACCAATCGATCCGATAAATATGAGATATAAAATAGGCCATTGCACACTCCATGAAGTTAATACGGTTACATTGGGTTGTTCTACAATAATAGATGCGATTAATAGTAAAATCCCTCCATAAAACATTTGAATACCGTTAATAAGAAATGGTGATACATTTGATAAATCTGAAAGTATTTCTTTCGAACGAATAGAGCCTATTCCGTAAAATAACTCCCCTATAACTAAAACAATACAAGCAATACTCCATATGAAACTTACTTGTTGATGCATTCCTGGTAAAGAAACAAATATAACACCTATTAGTGCAATAACTAAAGCAACGAGTTGTTCCTTTTGTAGCTTCTCCCTATTCCTCTTTGCTTGTATTAACAAGATCATCATTGGTCCCGTAGCAGAAAGAACAGCAGCTAATCCTGAAGAAATATACTGTTCTGACCAATATAAACTTGCGAATGTCATGAATGTTAAACAAAATCCAGCATACATAATGCGTTTTGAAAATATATGTGGCATAATTTCTTTTCGCTTGAATTTAAAAATAATCATAAGGATTATGCCTGCTAAAAAGAAGCGAATTCCTGCTGAAAACAACGGTGGCGCCCCTGCTTCAATTCCAATTTTTATCGTTAAAAATGTTGTCCCGAAAATAATACATACTAAAATGTAATTAAAAATGACCATTTTGCTTCCTCCTTTTTACTCTTAAAATGAGTATAGAGGGTATGGTGTATAACAGTGTATCGGTACATATAACAGTTACTTCAAGTTGTAGTTGATTCCCTATATATTTTTCGCTTTAATTAAGTTAAAAAGAAAAATAGGTGAACCTATGAAAATTGTATTGCGTAAAGAAACAAACATACCGTATTACAAGCAAATATATATGCAAATTGTTGACAGAATACAAAGTGGTATGCTTTCACATGGTGAATCTCTTCCTTCTTTACGTTGTATGGCCACAGATTTACAAATCAATGTATTAACAGTTCGCAAAGCGTATAAACAATTAGAAACCAAAGGGTATATACGCATCGAACAAGGAAAAGGTGCTTACATATATAAACGGGTAAAGAAAGATTTCAAACCAATTCCGTATAAATGGCAACAAACGAAAACGATTAATGTTATGCGTTCTCAATATGCAATGAATAAACACCGTAAATATTATGATTTTTCACAAGCAATTCTGTATCCTCGTCTATTACCAAATCCATTTTTGGCAGACGAAATGCATAAATTGCTGGATAAAAATCCAATGTTGTTAGCAACTTACGGGCCAGTTCAAGGCGATTATGAACTGCGAGTTGAAATAGCAAATTACTTACATGAACACCAGAAATTAGTGACAGACCCATCTCAATTATTAATTACAAGCGGAGCACAACAAGGAATTGATTTAATTGCTCAAACATTATTAAAACCTGGAGATATTGTATTAGTAGAAAGTCCGTGTTACAGTGCTGCGCTTGATGTTTTCATCAATAAAAGTGTTCAAATCATTCCCGTTTCTCTTGATAATCATGGAGTTCGCGCCGACTTAATTGATGATATTTGTCAAAGTAAAAATCCCGTTTTATTGTATACGAATCCAACCTTCCAAAACCCGACAGGTACAGTAATGAGTAAAGAACGAAGAGTGGAACTTATTGAACTAGCGGAGTTATATCAATTTTTTATCATTGAAGATGATTCTTTCGGGGAAATATATTTTGAGGATGCTATAGTCCCGCCTCCAATCAAAAGTTTTGATAAAGATGGCCACGTAATATATATAAAAGGATTTAGTAAAACGTTAGCACCAGGACTGCGTATCGCAGCACTTATTGCCGATGGTCCTATTTTTGAATGGCTATATGCAGTGAAAGGTTCAATGGATATCGGTAGTCCCTTATTAACACAAAAGGCACTTCTGCCGTTTTTACGTGCGGAACGTATGAAAAACCATTTAGAAAAATTACGTACAGCTTTACAAATGAGACGTGATTTAACAATTAATATATTATCGCCATTAAAAGAACTAAACTTTGAAATACCAAATGGAGGTTTTAATTTATGGGTGACACTGCCTGATTCGATAGATCCCTTTACCTTATTACAAAAAGCAAATGAAGTAGATGTCTCTTTTTTACCAAGAACAGCTTGTCTATTAAATTACGAAACAAATGATAACCAATTAAGAATTAGCTATTCAATGTTAAACGAGAAAGATATGGAAATTGGATTAGAGAAATTACATGATACAATACGAAAAAGTATTTGTTAGAAGCAATCTCACATTAGCCAACAATAAATAATACCCGAAAATGAAAATGTATAGTATGGGATATTATTTATTGTTGAGCTTTTTCGTTATTCTTAACAATCGGTTTTAAAACTTGTCTTTCTTTTAATTCTTCAACACTGCCATATTGATCAATAACAATTGCTTTCATTTCCTTTCCTCTCCTCCTTGCTGTTTATTTTAATAACATACAATTATTTCTCAAAATTTTTTGTCTTGAATTAACATATAATTATTTTTGGGGGTAATTATGTAAGAAGCATTATAAAGTGAAACTTTAATCAACCCTCGTCAATCGGTCTTTTTCAGGAAGTTGGTCCCCTCCCAACTTCTTTACTTTCCCTGAATTTTGAGATGAGACTCTTACCGCCCGGCAAATGGCAAATAGCGGGATGAATTACAATACGAATCTTACACACATCTTAGAATCATCCAAAACTGTTTTATTAATTAAATTCAAAAGAAATGGGGCTAACTATATGAGTGAAAAGATATTTAAAATAAATGGAATTGATATATGTACAGAAAGCTTTGGAAACCCTAAGAACCCTGCTATTTTATTAATTATGGGCGCTACATGTTCCATGGTTTATTGGGACGAAGAGTTTTGTGAGCTGTTGGCTAGTACGGGGAAGTTTGTTATTCGCTTTGATAACCGTGATGTTGGACGCTCTGTTGCCTATGAACCTAGAACTTCCAATTATACAGTAACAGATATGGCTGAAGATGCAATTGGAGTACTAGATGCTTATCATATTGATAAAGCTCACCTATTTGGTATGTCATTAGGTGGTATGATTGCTCAAATTGCCGCTGTAAAACATCCCGAAAGAATTTTGACGCTAACTTTACTAGCGACTAGTGTAATAGGATCTGATGACAATACTCGCGATTTACCTCCAATGGATGAAAGAATTTTAACACATCATGTAAATGGCACAAGTATAGATTGGGCAAATAAAAATGATGTGGCAGAGTATTTAGTTTCAGGATCTCGTCTATTATGTGGATCAGAACGAATATTTGATGAAAATAGAGTTTATAAACAAGTAAAACAAGAAATAGAACGCGCAAACAATTTATTAAGTATGTTTAATCACGCTTTACTTCAAGGTGATGATGCATATGAAGGTGTACTTCAATCCATACAAGCACCTACATTAGTTATTCACGGAACAGACGATACAGCACTCCCATTTGAACATGGCCTCGCACTAATTGGTGAAATTCCAAACTCAGTACTATTAACTCTTAAAGGAGCAGGCCATGAAAACCATCCAGATGACTGGGAAAGCATAATTAATGCTGTTTCTAAACATACATCTAAAATTTAGATAAATAACTAATGGAAGGGGCACAAATTGTATTGTGCCTCCTTCTAGTTACAAACAAAAACCCATCACTGTATTCGTATGTATAGTGATGGGGACTTTTTATACTTTTCTATGTTTAAAAAAATGGACAATCTAATTGATCAACAGATTCCCATAATTTTTTTTTTGCATTTTCGGTGGATGTATTTGTGTCTAGTGTCATGTTTTTAAAAGGGTTTACTTCGACTTTTAATAAGGATGAAGGCTCCACATATAATGAGAAAACATGGCTGTTTGGTAAAGCTTTTGAAACGTCAATATCTCCTACTTGTTTAAATAGTTGCTGTGCAGCAAAAAAGAAGAAAGTAGTTGGATTTGATTGTTTATTCAGCCACGCAAGCATTTCAGGTGATACCGATTTATGAATATTGATTTTTACTCGATCACCACGTTTATATCGCCTAGATCGCATACTTCCACCAACTAACTTATCGTTAAGTTTGTAAATCCTAACTCTTTTTGCTTATGCTCTCTATATTTTGGTGAACAAGTATATACTAATAATCCTCGTGCATTTGTAAATAACGGATTATCTACAAAGATTACATTTTTGAGTCGTCCTTTTTGCTTTAAAATCATTTTTAAACTGTTTTTAATAATTACTGCACCCCCGCCATAAATAAACACGTATGGATCGTCTTTCATATCATCAATTTTGTTTATAATATCCGTTGCAACGCGCGCTGCTAAACCTAATAATGCTGGTTGTGATTCCTCAACTAATAATGCATTTCTAGGGTGTTTATCATTTAAATAAATTTGATTGAACTCTGTAATACTATCAATTGTCTTTGTTGGATACTTCCGGTTCCATCTCGTAATAATTTGTAGTAACGTTTCTTTCACACCATACGATAAACCCTTACTTAGTTGTGGTCTAAAGTTTACGCCTAGTGATACTACTTCTTCTGTCGTCCCTGCGCCAATATCAAAAGATAATAGTGTTTTATCAACAAAATCAATTTCTGACACTTTATTTTGTTCACATTCTATTTTATGTTTCACAACATTTCCTTCTTCATCGTATACAATGCCCCACGTCCCAGAAGCACCCTCAGGCAGGCATTTACAATACTCAATTGAAACATTAATTGTCACATCACGTCCGTTCGGATAATGGAAAATAACCTTATGATTTCCCATATAACGTTTTGCATTTTCAGCAGCTATTTCTTGTGTAATAAGCTGCATAGGAAGAGCGACAGATAAATCATAACGAATATTAATATGACTAGAAGTTGGACTTTGACGCATAGCGCTTACAGCTAAACCTGATAGAATTGTAATAACCATTAACTCATCAGTCGACTTATTCGATTTCTTCTCAACCTCAGTACCTTTTAATTGATCTTGGATGACTTTTTCTCCAACGATGTATCGTACATTATTTAACATTAACGATGGCGAACTTATAGTCACATCAATGTGGTTTTCTAATTCAGATAATGAGACATCTACCTCATCTAAGAGTCCTGTAGGCTCACCTATATATAAAGAATAAATACTCGGAATAAAAATAGGGTCTTGCCCTTTCACCATTAACTTCAAACCGTTGTTTCCTGCATCTGCACCAGCCTTTAAAAGTATAGACATAACTACCCCCTAAATTAATCTGACATCCCTTCCAAATATATGCGAGCCCATTCTTTTACATTCAAATGTATTGTAATTTTTTACTCATTACAAAAACAAGATATTACATAATTACGCATTGCGTGTAAAAAACATTTGACACAAAACTTCCCAAATTTTATACTATAGTTGTAAATAGTTTTTTACAATAGTGGAGGTGTTGTTCTAATATGAATCGTAATAAATTCATTTTAATAACAATCGTTTTATCATTAGTCGCAGTCCTTATACATGGTACCTATAAATACATCAATGAAGGTGTAATTTTAGGTGGAACCATTTTCTCAAGCGCTTTAATACTTAGCTACCTCCTTAATCATATTACATGGGGAGATCCCCGCGGTGTGTCAGAAGAAAGTCAAGATGAGATGGGACAACAAATTACATATAAAAGCTTTAAAATCGCATATTTTGTGCTTGTAGTTGTAATGTTCCTTTTATTAATCTTCTCCGAAGGATTTTCTATGGGAGCTAATTTAGATGGAGTAAAAAACCTCCCTCTGTTCATCGCAATTTGCTCTTCATTCTTTATTTATCCTATTGTCGAACTCATAGTTGCAAAACAATATAAGTAAAAAGATGAGGTTTTCTACATGTAGAAAACCTCATCTTTTTATATTTACATACTCTCTACAATTGCTTTTAATTTATTCACAGTCCGCCAATTCCTAACTGTAGCTGGTGTATGTAACTTCTGAAACTGGTTCATTAATTTAGAATTTCGAATGCTATTTTTGAAAAATAAATAAACGACCTTCTCATCTATATAGCAATCTTCAAGTTCACTTTTAAATGTAAGCAATTGACTACTCTCTTCTTCAGAAAGTACATTAGCTAAAAAAGCAATATGAACACTTTCTCCTTCTAACAATGAATGAACTTCATATGGACATTGTTTAATAATATTTATAAATTCATCATGTGTTCTTAGCATGACTGGAACATCGAAATCAAATTCTTTTTTTATTTCAGATTGTATTCGGTCCTTTAGAAAGTTTATACCTTCCTCAGATTCGAACACAATATTACCACTTTGTATATATGTTTTCACTTGTTTTAACCCTATTGATTCAAACACTCGTTTTAAATCAGCCATTTTGATTACTTTATGGCCACCGACATTGATTCCTCTTAGTAATGCAATATAAAGTGTCATATTATCCCCCCCACAGTAAAATGAACTTATCAATTGAATCGGTTTTCCCACTCATATTTCTCGGATATTTATTTTAATTCTTCTAACATATCATGAATAGATAATACCTCAAATAAAATAATAGATTCACTTGAAAAATGGTGATGATAATGATTTGGTTTATAATCTTTTAAATCATTTTTATAACTCCAAGTTGGGATGTTAAAAAAATCACAAACTAACACTGTAAGAAAAACTGCAATCCCAGTTTTAATCACTCTTCCCCCAACAATATACCATTTTCTATCTTGATTCATTTTTTATATCCTTCATTTCTGTTTCATTTTATATACATATATTATATATTGTTAAAATAAAAAAACCTACTACATGAATATTCAAGAGTAAGTTTTTTATCTCGTTATTCCATTATAGGTAAATGCATTATTATTTGTTGGCCAATTGGCCCCATTCTCCTAAAACCTTTATCTTGGAAGCCGACTTTTGCATATAAATTTTGTGCAGGAATATTTCTTTCATTCACAGCAAGTACAACTTCATTTTTTATTGGAAAATAACGTTTTACAAACTCTTCTAATAATAACAATGAATTTTTAGCGTATCCTTTTCTTTGTCTATTGTGATTAATAGAAAATGATGTTAAAAGTAAAGCATCCTCATTATCAGTGAACTTCTTTACTCTATCTCCTGTTTGCAATGCGAAAAGACCAACAGGTAACCCGTTGTAATCTAAAATAACAATCACGTTTTTTGTACGATCACTTTTTGCTTTCTCCAGTAATGCGCTTGGATCTGATGTAAACTGGACTTGTTCACTTGGTAAAGTAAATGTTTGTATAACTTCTTTATATTTCTCCTTATACGGAACTAATTGAATTTCCCCTGTGTGTATGTTCATGCTAAACTCTCCCATTTTTTAGCTTATTAACTTATACCTTGCTGTGCTTTTGAATGCACTCTTCCATCTAAAAAGGTAATTTCAACAAATGAATTTGGATCGTTTCCTTTCCAAGCAAAAATTTGTTTAATTTGTGTAGAATGTTCTACCCCTTCTTCTATAAGTAAATCCCCTTCAAAACCAATTAAATCTTTCACTTCTGTATAAGTCATTCCTTCATTTATGTTCGAGAAATGATTTATATTAATAGAATCTTTCTGTTGCCTTTCCATCACAGTAGAAGAAGTTGCTGTTTGATTTTTCACTTCTTTTCTCTGTTCACACGCTGTCATACTGAAACCTAAGCATAAACTAAACAATATACATGCGCTTTTTTTCATCATAACAGTTGTCCCTCCCATCATAATTAAACCATATATTCCCTTGAAAATAAACTGAATATTTAATATTACATTCAAAAACCTCGTACAATTAAGTACGAGGTTAATTTCATTTATTCAAATGATTATTTGATTGATCATCCTGTTCTTTTCTTAACTCTTGTTCTTCATCTTTTGGTAATTGTTTATCATTATCTTTAATTGGATTCGTTTCTCTATTTTCAATCATATCATTTGGAACTTGTGGCATTACTCGGCCCACAATAGCCGCTAATTCATCTAGTATACCTTCACCTGTTTTTCCTTTTTTAATTTGCTTTCCAATTTGTTTTAGGCGTTCATACGTATCAACATCTGCTACAACGACTGCATTAGCACCGTCAGGGTCATTTTTTAAACTTTCTGCAACAGAGTATTTAATTGATTCAACACGAGTTCGATCAAGTTTTGCTTTTACGTCTATACCTACAATAGCATATTTTCCAAAAACGACCGCTGTTGCATCATTCACACCTGGCAAACTTGCTGCTAAAGATGCTAAATGATCTGCTGCTTTTTCATTTGGCTTATTTGATTTATTCGTATAATTAACATTTTTCATTGAAACATTTTTTTGTTCCGACTTTTCGTTTGGATTGTCTTTTTTTCCAATACTGCATCCAGTTATAACGAAGCAAAGCATCAATATATATATTAGAGTTTTCATTATTTTCACCACTTCACTATTAAGGTTTAATCATAAATTTTTTCAACAGCTTGCATTTTCTTTACCTTTTCCTCGGCCCCGCTATTAGCATTAATGAATATTTGATACGTATCTTTTCCTAAAGTACCTATAAATTCATAGCAAAGTACTTCATTATGCAAATCATTGACTACTAAAGCTTTACGTTCTTCCATAACTTTTACATCCGGATTGATTTTCTTTCTTGCTTCTGCTGCAGTTAGCTTTGCCGATGGAACTGTTCGCTTTTGATGTGACGCTAAGTATTCTTTTGCGGAGAACCCAACGATAGAACCATCATCTAAAGCAATTTTCATTTGGATTGCTTCTGGATAAATTCGTACTCCATTTTCATTTACTACATACGTAAATACACCAACATTATCATATTGAGAGCTATCATAAAGCTCCATATTATTAAACTTATGGTCCTTTAAAAATTTCAAACCTTTACTACCTGCATCGTTTAAACTAACTTTCTGTTCTTTAATTTCGCGGTTATTCATAACCCAAATTGGATATCCGCCTTTTCCGGTAATATCCATATAGAACTCATTGTTCGTTGCTTCATCTTTAATTTTCACACTATAGAAGGATTCTTTCGCACCTTTTCCGCTTTTCTCAACATCTACTTTTTCATTTCCTTTTAAATTCAAAAACGATTTGGCAATTTTCGCCGCTTCATCTTTAGAAATTGCCTTTCCTTCCGCTTCAAATCCACCTTTTTTATTTTTTTGCGCACTTGTAAAGGTCGGTCCGAAGTTTGTAGAAGAATATGATGTTACGTTTTTCTCTACAGTTTTCAATCCATCAATAATTGTGTTATCTGCTGGATCGCGATTTGATGCAAGTGCCATTTCTACATCCATCCAGCGTAAATTATTTTTCAAAACAAGATGTTGTACTTTTCTTAGTTCATCTTGTATATTTCCTGCATTTGAATATAAAGTTTGCAACGTTTTATATTCTTGCTCATTTAACGGTTCTTTTTCTAAATCACGAATGGCTGCACGGTAACTAAAATCACCGATATTCGCTAAAAATTCTTCCGTTTTATTAAATGGCATTAATGTTAAAGGAAGTTGCCCTACATCCGAGCGAGCTTCAGATGTTAAACGCCATACATCCGCTAGTGCAGGTGATAAAGATGATCGTGAATTCATCGCAAGTGTTGTACCAATTTTATCGTGCAATAAATCGACTTCGTATGCTAAATCATGGAATGCACGTTGATAACTATTTTCCGCTCGAATTAAAACCGCATTTTTCTCTTGGTGCTCTTTATAGCCCCAGTATCCTGTTCCTACTACACCGACTGTTAATAATACAATGATAATACCTCTTAACATTGTCCCACCTCCACTCTATTTACAGAAAATATGTTTACCGATTTTTTTAATTTGTGGACGAGTCCAAATCCATTTACTAGTCGCAGTATCTGGATTGAAATAATATAAAGCATTTCCTGTTGGATCCCATCCGTTAATCGCATCTAAAACTGCTTTTTTTGCTGTTTCATTTGGCGTTAAATATATTTGTCCATCGGCTACCGCTGTAAATGCTCTAGGCTCAAAGATTACACCTGAAACAGTATTTGGGAACGACGCACTTGTAACACGATTTAAAATAACAGCAGCTACTGCAACTTGTCCTAAATACGGTTCACCACGTGATTCCCCGTATACTGCGTTTGCCATAAGCTGAATATCATTTTGAGAATAACCGTTCGGAACATTTGTCCCTTTATTTTGAGGTGGTTTATTCTCCTGTGCAGTGCCACCACTATTTCCTTTATTCGTTGTCGTCCCTTTATTAGCAGTTGACTTGTCATACTTCGTTGCCTTCACGAGCATTTGCTTCGTTTTAGCTCCAGCTAAACCATCAACGGGTAATCCGAATTTCTCTTGAAAATTCCGAAGTGCCCAGTATGTACCCCATCCGAAAACACCATCCACTTTTCCCGTATAAAATCCGTTATATTTCAAACGAGATTGCAGTTCAATGACATCTTCGCCAGATGCCCCTCTTTGAATGACTTGATTAGAAAAAGCTTCTACATTCTTTAGTTGTATACTACTGACCATTAAAGACAGCCCTATGAACGCAAGTAAAACTGCTATTTTAAAAATAGCCTTTTGGCGCATAATTTTTCCTCCTTAATTACGGAAATGATTTCTTGGTTATGTTTTGTAAAAGCCTCGCTTTTATGTAAAGAAGACAAAAAAATCCAAACTAATATCGTTGAAAAAATATGTAAACAATATACAAAAAAGATAAAAGGAGTTCATCATGAAGAAATTGTTAAAGCGTGTCGCACTTGTCATTCTGTTCCTAACAACATGTTCAAATATATATACAGGCTCATCAATTGTTCATGCGCAGCCGCCGTATGCCAAATGGGGTAAGCTAGCCGTAGAAAAGACGAAAGAACAATACCCAAAAGCAGAAATTATTGACTATCTTCATATAGGTAGAAAACCCAAAACAGTTCAAATAACTGTTGAAAAATTTAAATTGTGGTTACGTGAAGATGGAAAAGAATATGGTGTTTTTGTTGATGTAGAATTTGAAACAAAGACGGAGAAATTTATAAAGATGTCGTTTCAGAAGACGAGTAGATAAAGTGAAACCCCCACTGTTAAAAACAGACACAGTGGGGGTTCTTGCATTTCTAAAATTCTTTTCTAAAGTTTCGATTCCCTAAAAATCTTACCAATATACAAATAGCGCCAATTACAACTGCTATCCCTATACTGTATAAAAGTACTTTACCATACCCACCTATTCTTGGATCTAAAAACGGATATGGATACCAATTCACGATTGGACCACGTACTAAGCTATATACCACATAAAAAAACGGGAATAAGAGCCAACTTGCAGATTGTTTCCAAGTGATTTTCTTAATAGGTGGATTTAAAATCCAATCTAAAAGCATTGTAATCGGCATGATATAATGTAGCACAGTATTTACCCATGGTATTGCCGTTTGAAGTGATTCTTCTAACCCTCTTAATAATAAAAAATAAATGAGTCCAGTCGTAAGTATGTATACCGTTGCTGCACCACGAAGTATACCAAACTGCTCTGAGCGACCAAATGTAGCTGTTACGATACTACTTAAAAGGAGAATACATGCAACTAAAATGTTACTTTCGATAGTGAAGAAACTAAAAAAGTTAACTGGATTAAACGGCTTCACTTGTGCCCTAATTATGAATTGCGTAATAATGGCGCTACATACTAGAAGACTTAAACAGAATCTAAATAAAGATAAAGTTTTTTCATCCCTCATACATTCCCTCCTTTTCTTATATATAATTGGAGTTTCCCTGTACATGCTCAATAAATAGTTTTAATGGAACGAGCCCACGTTTTGGCATATGACTACTTATAATAGCTACTACTTCTAATTGAGGAATGATAACAATGTATTGTCCGCCATATCCCATAGCAAAATATATACAATACGGTATGTGAAATCTTTCGTTATGTAATACCCACCAGTGATAGCCATATGCGCCGACATGTTCATATGTTTCAAATTGCGCCCTGCTTGACTCTTCTAACCATTGCGCTGATACAATTTCTTTCCCATTCCAAAATCCATTTTGTAAACATAATTTTCCTAATTTTAATAAATCGGTAGATTTCATTTTCATACCGAAGCCACCTACATATATACCCTGCGGATCTTGTTGCCACTCGTATTCGTTAATTTTTAATGGATCAAATAAATATTTCTTTGCAAACCGCTCTGTCGAAATTCCAGTAGCTTCTTGAATAATATAGCTCAGTAAATGAGAAGAACCTGAATTATAATTCATTTTTGTAGCAGGTTCTTCAATTATTGGCTTTTCTAATATGTACTGTACCCAGTTCTCTGATTCTACAAAGTCATTTGGGAATACTACTCCATTCCCAAACTCTTTCCAGTCCTCACCAGTAGTCATTGTTAATAAGTGATATAGCGTTAAATCATGTTTTTCCCCAGGTACATTTTCAATCCACTCTGTAATTGATGTATGTATATCATTTATATAGCCCTTATCAATTGCAATACCAATTAATAAAGATACGATACTTTTTGTAATCGAATTTATTTTATATAAGTTATTTGCACATTCGGGTGTTTTATAATACTCAGTTGTTAATTCCCCTTTTTGATAAACAAGAAATGTATTCACTTTTTTCTTTTCGAATTTATTTTCTAGTTGCTTGAAATCCAAAAACTTTACCTCCATTTAAATAGTTACTCCATTTATTATATCTTGTTCCTTCATTTTAAACATAATTGTGCTCAAATAAAAATAAACCTGTCAGCCATAATGAACTGACAGGTTTATTTTTATAATTTCGTACGAACATTCCAAAGCTCTGGGAAGAATTGTTGATCAAGTACTCGCTTTAAATAAGAAACACCGGAGGATCCACCTGTACCCATTTTATGCCCAATAATTCTTTCTACTGTTTTCATATGACGGAAACGCCATTGTTGTAGCCAGTCTTCAATATCAATCAATTTTTCAGCAAGCTGATATAAATTCCAATATTTTTTCACATCCGCATACACTTCCAACCATGCTGCTTCTACTGTTGCATCTTCTTCATAAGGCTGCGTAATATCACGGTTTAACACATCTTTATGAATAGGGAATCCTTCTTTTACTAATGCTTGAATCGCGACATCATATAGACTTGGTTCATGTAGCGCTTTATGAAGTCGTGCATGTAATTCTGGATCCTTTTCATAAATTTTTAATGCGTGTGGCGTTTTATAGCCAAGTGCATACTCAATCATACGATATTGATACGATTGAAAACCTGAAGCTTGACCGAGTGAATCACGAAACTCAATATATTCTGATGGTGTTAATGTCGCAAGAATATCCCAAGATTGAATAATTTGAGACTGAATTTTTGATACACGTGCTAACATTTTAAAAGCTGGTTGTAATTTATCTTGTTTAATAGATTCAACCGCCGCATTTAGCTCATGTAAAATGAGCTTCATCCAAAGCTCACTTGCTTGGTGAATAACGATAAATAACATTTCATCATGATGGTCCGATAATCTTTTTTGAGAAGATAGTAAACTATCTAATTGTAAATACTCCCCATACGTCATATTCTCTTTAAAATCCGTATGAATCCCTTTTTCCATAATTACTTTTTCATTTTCTTTCATATTAGCCAAACGCCCCTTTTATATGATTCTACTTATATTGGTCTAATAACGGCTCGAACTGGACTTCCATCTGCATCAGTTAATGCAAGTGGTAATGCAATAAGTTCATAATCACCGTCTGCTACATGATCTAGTACGACATTTTCTAAAATATGAATTCCATGTTTAAATAATTGATGATGCGCTGCTAATTCTTTATCATCTAGCGGATCAACTGATGGTACATCTACTCCGATTAAACGAATACCTTTCTCTGAAAGAAACGACGCTATGTCTGCACGTAAATGAGGGATCACCTCTGGAAATTCTTCAGCTTTTCCATGTGAAGATGTACGTAATAATAATCGTTCTACACCTTCTAAATGAAAGCTTTCTAATTCCTTTTTCCCGATGCTTTCAAGATTAGAAACGTCAATAATCCGTGCTGGGCCAACATAAACTTGAACATCTAAATCCAATACTTTCTTTCCATCATTATCAAAATGAAATGGTGCATCAATATGAGTGCCTGTATGAATACTCATCGTTAACTTTCCGACATTTACTGAGCCACTTTCTTCTTTTGACCATGAAACTTCATACGAGAACGGTGTGTCTCCTGGCCACGTTGCAATATTATTATTTAGCGGTTGTGAAATATCAATCCACTCTGATGTTTTCATATTTATGCCACAACCTCTCGCTTATTTTCAAACTGCTTATACTCTTCATTTTTCATAATTTTCTTTAATATTTGTACAGATTTCCACACTTCTTCGTATGTGTTATATAAAGCGACCGGCGCAAGTCTCACCCCATTTGGCGCTCTAAAATCTGGAATTACTCCATTTGCTTTTAGTGCTTTACATATACGTGCTGCTTCTGCATGCTCTAAATAAATGTGCCCGCCTCGTTTTTCATCCTCTAATGGATTTCCAATTGTAAATTCGAAATCTTTTAATTCATGTCCAATTAAATTCAGCATGTATCTCGTAATATGTAAAGATTTCTCACGTAAACGTTCAATACCAGCATCTTTGAAAATTTCAAGTGAACCAATTAATGGTGCTGTACTTAATACGTGCGGTGTACCAATTTGATAAGCACCTGCATGATCAGCAGCTGTTAATGTATGCTCCATATCAAACTGTTTATCTTTTCTAGAACTAAACCATCCAGACAATCCTGGCAGTCTATTAAAATGTTTACTATTTACATAAAGGCCTGCAACACTACCCGGTCCTGCATTTAAATATTTATAATTGCACCAAACAGCAAAATCGACATCCCAATCTTTGAAATGATGCGGAATAGATCCTATTGAATGGCATAAATCAAATCCAATGTGAATGCCGCATTTATGAGCTTCCGTTGTTAAACGTTTCATATCAAGAATTTGACCACTTCTATATAAAACAGAAGGTAATAAAATTAAAGCGATATCATCTTCCATCGCATGGATAATATCTTCTTCAGAAAGTGTTCTACCATCTCTGCTTTTCACTCTTACTAAATGCTCATCTGGATCTAATCCTTTTAAACGAATTTGACTTTGAAGTGCATATATATCTGATGGGAATGTTAATTCATCCGCAAGAATTTTTGTACGTATTCCTTTCGGCTCATAAAATGTGGCAATCACTTGGTGTATATTCGTCGTCGTAGAACCGGTTACAATGGTTTCTTCTGGTAAAGCTCCAATAAGAGGTGCAGTCAACTCACCTAATTTCTCCGAGAGAAAAAACCACGGATGCTCACCCTCTGTCCAGCCGTCAATGCCATACTCTTTCCATGAATCTAGCAAAATAAGTAACGATTTCTCTGCTCTTTTTGAAAGTAGTCCTAATGAGTTTCCATCTAAATATATCGTTCCTTCTTTTTTATAGAATTCAGTTTGAAAATCTTTCAGTTCATCATGTTTATCACATTCAAGCGCATATTCATAATTCGGTTGAAATGGTTCTTTATACATGGTGTCACCTTCTCTTAATTTTCTTTTTATTCTAACTAATTGAAATATATCACCTCAATTGATACGACGTCAATGATATTATGTCAGTTGACTTTATATATGAATTTCTTTTACAATACAGTTATATTTTCAGATATTTCAGTATAAAGAGGTGATTCTTTGAAAAACAGTACCCTTTCATCAAGAAAACACCGCTCCTTAGAAACGAAGAAGAAACTATTACACTCTGGTTACACTATTTTTATACGTAACGGATTTCAAAAAACGACAATTACACAAATTATTAAACATGCAGAAACTGGTTACGGAACAGCATATGTATACTTCAAAAACAAAGATGATCTCCTAATTAGTTTAATGGAAGATGTTATGAATCGTTTTTATAATATCGCTGAACGCTCTTTTTCTCCACAAACAAAAGAAGAAGCACGTATAATGATCCAAAATCAAGTTAGAGCATTCCTGCAATTAGCAAATGAAGAACGCGCTATTTTGCAAGTTGTAGAGGAAGCGATAGGATTATCAAGAGAAATACGGCAAAAATGGGATGAGATTCGGGAACGTTTTATAAAAAGCATTAAACAGGATATTACATACTCTCAAGAAAGTGGATTGGCACAACCTAATTTAAATAAAGAGATTGTAGCACGCGGTTGGTTCGCGATGAATGAATCGTTTCTTTGGACTATTATGCAAAACGACAAAAAGATTAACTTAGAGGAAATTGTGTATTCGTTGACGGAGATGTATACGACGGGGTTATATAAATAGCACACCTGCAATAAATACGGTGTGCTATTTTACAACTATAAAAATATTTTATCTGGGTAAGGCAATGCTAAAAGGGGCTTTTCAGATAAAGAGAAATATTTTAGTTTTAACGATTCACCATCTATCGATTTCAACTCGCCACTAGTAACTTCACACTCAAACACAACAACAATATATTCTACTTCATCACCATTCGGATATATATGGCGGTACTTTTCTCCTCCAAATACTCCTTTTTGTTTTTTTACTTGTACTTCCAATCCTGTTTCTTCCCAAACTTCCCGAATTACTGCTTCTTCTGGAGTTTCCCCAAGTTCAATTGCTCCAGCTGGCAAACTCCAGTATTCCCCGCCAGGATATTGAAACAAAATATCTCCCTGCCCATTTTTTATAACAGCAGCTACACTTGGCATGAATATTAGTTCATGTCCTAATTGCTCACGGATTTTTTTATAATATAGCGACATAGACATAAAATTCTCCCCCACTTCATTAGTAAATACCTTTATTTCCTGACATCTATTGTATAATAATACCAATAACAATTCCTATATAGAAAGGACAAGAAAATGTCTCAAGAACAACTAATAAATAGTTTTCTATCATTTTTAGGTGCTACAAAACAGCATACTAGCTTAAGGTTTTTAAATGAACTTATTAAAGCTCATCAAGAAAAAGTAAAGTGGGAAACTCTTACTAAAATAATTGACTGGGAAAAAGGTAATAAAACAGGTCATTTTTTTCCTTCCATTGAGACATACATATACCGTATTACAACAAAAGGTCTCGGGGGTACTTGTTGGACGCACTCAATTGGATTTCATTGGTTATTATCAAATCTTGGTTTTAATGTTCATTATATGTATATGGATCCCGGACATTTATGCTTACGGGTTAACTTAGACCAACCTTATTATGTTGATATTGGTTATTGTGCACCTTTATTCCAATCTTACCCACTTTATGAATCATTTCAAGTAAGTAATGTAAGAGAAACTTTCACTTATGAAGTCTCAAATAATAAGATTGAAATTACTAGAAATCCAGGTCCCACAAAAACCTTACACATAGAACCAATACACTTATCAAATATGAAAGAACTTATTTCAAGGTCTAACGATTGGCGTACATCTCCTGTATTAAAGAAAATTCAGATTTTCGGTTATATCGATGGTATTCCAACTTCTATTAATGATAATGTTTTAAAACGATATTTCCAAGGTAAGAAAAGAGAACAAATCATTACATCTTCTGAACTTAATTATTGGATAACAGAAAGATTTTGTGTTGATAAAGAAATATATGAAAGAGCTATTGAGATTTTCAATGAAAAAATTTTCAAACAGTAAAAGCGTTACTCATGAGATTGAGTAACGCTTTTACCTTAATATATTTTTAATATTAATCTTCTTTATGATAAGCAGCTTCTACACATTCTGCTAGACGTTCCATTTGTTCTATAGTTAAACCTCGTGAAATCCAGCCTGTTAACTTATACATCATTTTATAATAAAAATTACTAGGTTCATATTCTGAAATTAATGTTAGTGCTGTACCTTCCTCATCTTCTTCTAACATATAAGTCATTGCTGAATATCCTTGCTTCATTTCACTACCTAGTGAAATAATATGGGGTGTATCGTATTCAAGAATTTCTACTTCTGCCTCAAATGTTTTCTTACCTACTTTTTGAACAGAAATATATTTATCTCCTACACGTGGATTCTCTTTATCCATATTTGAAGGATAGCGATTTTCTATTATAAACGTATTCCATTCTTTTATTTTTTCATCTTCTATTATATAGTCACATACAATATCCATTGGTGCTTTTATTACTATTTCAATTGCAAAACTCATTATACTGCCCCTCTCAAATACCCTATCCATTTCTATTTAACTAAATCATTATGCCATATTTTATATAGTGAAATACAAGTGGAATTTTAACTTTTATTGCGAGAATATTTTTCGTAATAAGAAAATCATGAATAAATAATTTAAATACTTATTCATGCAAAATGTTTTACTAACAATACAACAATTAAATATAACGCAACGAGTAGTCAAGCGATGCCCATACTTTTATTTTCTTTATTTTTAAAATTTTGCACTCCTAAGCTAACTAACATAATCCCTATAAGCGTTTGTAAAATTAGCATACTCTGTTCCGAAACATCATTCCAACTATAAATAGAATACCCCCTTACAATAATTGCAAGTACAATCGTTAAGATCCTATTCATATGAAAATCCTTCCTATAAAAAAAGAAGCCACTAAGTTTCCTTAGTGGTTTTATTAACAATTTATATTTAGTAAAATTACTTTTTATGAGTTTGATATAAGTCAATAGAATTTCCTGTCCAATATAACTACGCATGTTAGCCCACTTTTTCTTTATTCAGTCTACTTACAATTCCAACAATAAATTTATATTCAACCCTTCTCTTCTTATCTTTCTTAAAACCCTCTTTCGTATCAAAAATAAAACAAGTTTTCCGAAACCAAATACGTACGTATAAAGACTCAAAATAAATAGGTTTTATAATACCTCGTTCTTCAAATTCAGTCCCATCTTTATTTTCAGTTTCCGTTCGAACAAACCACCTATTCCCGATGCCAATTTCAATATACTTCACATAAGTCCCCCTTCCGGAAATTAATTTCTAACAATTCTATTATTTCCCCGGTAAGCGCACATTCCGACAGAACATGAGCCCACAAAGAAAAAGTAGATTGCAAAAATCTACTTTATAACTTATATTTTTGCATTCGTTTATAAAATGTACTACGGGGTACATTTAATAGTTTTGCAGCTAACGAAACATTTCCATTTGTCTTTTGTAATGCTTCAATCATGCTATCACGCTGTATTTTTTCGCGAAAATGTAATGTATGTTCTGTTTTATTTTCAACTTGTAACTCAAGTTGTTGTTGATTTCCCCTCATTGTTTGTAACAAAAAAACTACTTGTTTTTCGCATATTTCCCGTCCTTGCGACAAAATGTAAATGCGTTCTAATACATTTACTAGTTCCCGAATATTTCCGGGCCATGTATGTTGTAAAAATTGATTGTATATACTCTTTGGAAATACAACATTCCAATTCTTCTGTTCGCAAAAGTGTTGTATAAAATATGGGATATCCTCTTTTCTTTCTATTAACGATGGAACATATAACGGATAAACGTGCAAACGATAATATAAATCTTGACGGAATTTCCCTTCTTCTACTAACCGTAGTAAATCTTTATGTGTGGCAGTAATAATACGAATATTTACTGGTACCAATTTTGAACTCCCAATTGGAGTTATTGTGCGTTCTTGTAAAACACGCAATAATGCTACTTGCATCTCTGGTGGTACTTCACCAATTTCATCTAAAAATAATGTTCCTCCGTTTGCTTGTTCAAATTTCCCTTTATATCCTTGACGTCGCGCACCTGTAAATGCACCTTCATCATAACCGAACAATTCACTTTCCATTAATTCTTTAGGCAAAGAACCGCAGTTTACAGCTATAAAGGGCCCGTCTTTTCTTGGACTATTTTCATGAATCGCTCTCGCGACATATTCCTTTCCTACTCCTGTCTCACCACATACATACACACTAGCATCAGTCGGTGAAACAAGCTTAATTTCTTCTAGTGTGTGTTGAAATGCTTTACTTGTCCCGGTAACTCCTGGAAAAGTAATTCCTTTTATAAATGTGAAAGTAGAATATGTATTCATTTGTTTGTTTTCCTTTAAATACATACATTTCCCGATCATTCTTTCATTACTATATACCGGTATCTCTAATTTAGTTTCCAATCCATGGTGCACTAACTCTTCAAGTTTCATTCTTGACCAATTAGTTACTCGTTCCCGAACGCTCTTACTCGCAGAAACGATAACATCACGATGATTACAAATAACTACTTGTTCATCACTATCAATGACATCTAAAAAACGATGGATTAAGTGTAATTCATTTTGATGAACTCTTATGCTACATTCACGCTCTATCGCATGTGCAATTGAAGTTACCATACCGAGCATATATGGATGCGAAAATTCAATTGGACAGGAGAAATCTAGAACACCAATTAATTTCCCGTCATCATTATGAATGGGAGCAGCCGCACAACTCCAGCTATGAGATACCACGGAGTAATGTTCAGTACCACTTATCATAATAGCTTCTTCAATTTCTAGCGCTGTTCCTATTGCGTTTGTCCCCACAGCTGCTTCCGTCCATTTTACACCTTCAATAAAATTAATATGTTTCGCTCGCTTTAACGTTTGTTTATTTCCACTTAACGATAGAACATAACCGTCTGGATCGATTAATAATGCCATCATTTGTAGTTCATCAATGGTTTTTCTCATATTTTGTATTTGAGGTAATGCTATATCAAGGAAAATTTCACTCTTTTTCTTTTGATCTTGAAAAATATTAGAAGACAAAATTTTCTGACCTTTATTCATGTGAGGATTCACATTTGCTTGTTTACATCGGTACCATGATTCTGAAATTCTTTCGTTTATACGGTTCGAATCAAGGACTCCTTCATTAATAAACTTTTTCCATGTATGTAAGTAAAACGGTGAAGCTAACATTGTATCATCTCCCTTTTAATTGTTTTGGAGATTTATAAAACATACTTTTATTATAAAACTGAATAAAAGCGTTTTCAATAAAACTAGAAAGACGACACAAATATGTTAATAATTTGAATATCCTAATGCATTTCTTTATTCTTTTTTAGTAGCACTATATTTTGTATAATGGACGCAAAGAAAATACATAACCAAAACCACTTTTGTGGATTACCATTTATAAAGAAAACAATCACGGCTATTGCAAATAAAATAGTGGATGCTAAACTAAAATATAATTTTGTTTTCATTCCTATTATCCCTCACCCCTCTATTACTTTACAGTACATACTAACTCTTCATTTTTCATCTCTACTATGTACTCCTGTAAAACATATTCTTTCCCACCATGTTTTTCATACCGTTCATGTATTCTTTTAATATGCCTCTCGTCACTTCTAATTTTCGATTCTATTTCTTTATACTGTTCATAACTATCATATTCCCATATGGCAAATACTTCATACGTACCATTCTTATTATCTTTCATCCAGCGTCCTATTAGCCTAGAACCATGCTTTAACTGATTAGGTAAGTTTGTGTGATTGAAATGATCATTAAATACTTCTATGAATTCATTTTTCACTACATAGTACTTCCTTCTGTAAAACATACTTCTTCACCTCTTTCATGAAAAGTATTAGTAAATCTTCCCATCACTACCGTATTATAATACTTTCCATCCGATAGTCTTTTGTCATTTTTCAAAATGCCTTCTACTTCAAAACCTAATTTTTTATAAAGATGAATAGCTTTCTCGTTTGTCTCTAATACTTGTAAAGATATTTTATTTACTGCATTTTCTTCAGCCCATTTAATAGATTGTTGCAATAGACTCTTACCCATTCTATATCCCCAAAACTCTTTTAAAATGCAAACACCAAACTCCACTTTATGAGATAATCTCTTAAAATTTGATCCTTCACATCTTGAAAATCCAACGATTCGATTGTGCACTTCTACAACTAAAAAGAGATTCTTCGTTTCTTCACTATCTGTTTTTATTATTTTTTGAAACCCTAGGTCATCTATAAATCCCTCTCCAGCATCTCTATCCATATTTTCAGTTTCTCCATCAATCTGAACTCTAATTTTCGATAACTGCTCAGCATCTTTTTCAGCTGCAGAACGAATTGTATAAGTTAATCCATTTATATGATACTCTTGCTCTTTTACAATCATGTCAAACTCCTTTCAAATCAATATAATGGCGCTATTACAACTTGTTTACCTTGTTTCTCAAAGTCCTGAACAGTTTCTTTACTCGCCTCTTCGTCAGTTATAATAAGATCAATTTCTTTTAAAGACTCTCCTCTTATAAAACAATCTATTCCAAGTTTATTATGCGGAGCTAAACAAATATTTCTTCTAGCAATTTCACTTACTCTTTTACTAAAATAAGCAACTTCAGGTGTTGCAGTACTAATACCTTGTAATGAAATGCCTCCACCTGTAGAGAAATAAAGATCAATAGAAAATCTACTTATCAATTCAGAGGCAAGTGTATCAGTAATATTCTCTGAAGGTTTTACTTTTCCGCCAATTAAATACGTATCAATATTCTTATATTCTCGTAGATAACCAGCTATTTCTATAGAATTCGTAATAACCGTAAATGATACTTCCGGTAAATATTTCAGCATCGCACTATGAACGGGAGCCCCGCCAATAAAAATTGAATCACCTTCTTGTATATAAGATACCGCAACTCTTGCAATTGTGTCCTCATATATTGAGCTATCACTATAACGTTTAGCTGGTTCCGCGGCTAAATTTCTCACTCGCGTAAGTTCAATTGCACCTCCGTGCGTTCTTTTTAATAAACCATCCTTTTCCATAATAGACAAATCTCTTCTTATAGAATCAATAGACATATCAAATCTTTCCGCAAGATCCTTTGCGATTACTCTTCCAGCTGTATTAAGTAGTTCTAAAATTTTCTCTCGACGCTCTTCAGTAAACATGTTATCACCACCGTTATTGAAGATTCAGAAACTTAAACTTTATTTTAATTATATGCATGTCTCTTCTGTTTTACAATATTTTCAATTCTTATTTATTCCGTTTTATACAGTCTTCTCCCTCTTTCTATCCTGTTAACTTGACAACCAAATAAATATATATCTGTATATTACGCAAAAATACTTCCATTCACCTTTCTATTGATGTAAAATTATTCCTATGTTTTACTTTTTAATACAGAAAGGGATTACTATGAAATCATTAATCAAAACGACATGTACAGCATTATTATTTACTGGAATATTGACAGGATGTAATAGCAATACTACATCAAAACAAGAAAAGAGTGCTCTCGAAAAGAATGCAATGCACTATGGAGAAATAGTTAAAAACGAATACTATAGAGCGACAGTTGAAAATGCAAAGTTTGAAAAAATAGACAAAGAGCGGCGCCTTACTACTCGTGTTATGATTAATAATGTTCGGGACGATGGACAAACTATTGATCTTTCGGAAATAAAATATTTCATACAAGATGAAAAAACTGGTCAGAAATATGAAGGTGAAGCTCATCCGGTAGATGACGAGCACTATAAAAATGTTCCACACGAATTCTCTTTAACTACTGACGTTGTGTTTGAACTGAAAACTTCACCAAAAGATTTAAATAATATGTATTTATACATAGATAGCAAAGCTGCGCCGTTAACAAATACATATTGGAAGCTTGATAATTTAGTATCTAAATAGAAAGACCAGTCTTACATGACTGGCCTTTTTACATTCATACATTTATCTTTCATTAACACTTATATTCATTTTCTAATAACAACTTGAATAACATCAGCTAAACCAGTGTGCCCCTTCCCTTCAACTCGCTCTTGTTCTCCATTAAAGAAATGAATTACCTTATGTTCTTCACACCAAGTAAGAATATTAATTGGATCATACAGCATATCAACATCTTTTGGTCCACCAGTACTATAGTTTATTTGTTTTTTTGAGTAAACTTCAAACATAATTAAACCACCAGGCTTTATCGTTTGTATCATTTTACCTAATATCATTTTTTTATAATCATCATGAAAATGTCCAAATACCATAATTGCTGCATCATATTCATTTTCTGGCAAACTATCAGCTAATAAATCTACTTTTTTTGTATGCACGTTTACGTTATGCTTCTCTGCCAATTTTTTTGTCTTCTCTAATCCATCTTCCGAATAATCAATAGCTGTTACTTCGTTCCCTTGTCTTGCTAGAAATACAGCATTTCTACCTTCTCCCTCCGCGAAAGCTATTACTTTATTGTGATTTGCTAAACGAAATGCTTGTTCTTTAATAAATGTATTAGGTTCTTCCCCGTAAAAATATTCATCTGATTTATATCGATCATTCCAAAATTTAGTCATCATCTTCTCTCCTTCTTCATATCATTTTCTAACTACAATTAAAGATATCAAAGAGTCTTTTTATCCTTAATTAATTTAAAAATAAAAGCAGATTAAAAATCCACTTTTATTTTTTTCGCAAGATCTACGATTTTTTGATTTCGTAACTCTTCTTCCATTTTCTCTTCTGCTGCAAGCATTACTTCATTAATTAAACATCCAGGTTTGTCATGTAAACAACATTCAAACAATGATGTTTTACCTTCAATTGCATGTATAATATCTAAAAATGAAATATCTTCCCAATTCTTACTAAGCGAGTAACCGCCCTTTGGACCAGATGATGAATGTATCATCCCTTCCTTCGTCAACTTAGTTAGTATTTTAGACAAGTACGTTGGTGACACATGTTGCATTTCTGCTAATTGGTGAACACTAACTAACTTATTTGGTGTAGCCTTTGCCAGAAAAAGCATTGTATGAAGAGCATAATTTGTAGCTTTAGAATATTTCATAATACAGCTCCTATTGTAGACTTCATGTATCTACAATAACTTTATTTTTTTATTATGTCAAACGTTTGTAATACTCCATACAACATTATTTCTTCACAAGTAATACATCTGCCGCGCAAATCGTCACTTCTCTAAATGGAGAGTCAAATCAAACACCTAGTTCAAAACCATCTTCAGTAAGAGCTATTTCATGATATAACCACCAAGCATTTTCAAAGTTTTCCGGCATAGAACACTTTGTTACTCCTATAAAGTGAAACTTTAATCAGTGGGGGTTTTGTTCATTTCCCACTGATTATTAGCTCTAACCAATCGGGCTTTTACGGGCAGTTAATTCCCACCTAACTTCTTTGCTTTCGCTGCATTTTGAGGTGGGTGTCTTACTGCCCGTTAATGCGGGATAAAAGTTATTTCAAGTTTATCAAATTCACTAAAAGTACCAATGCAATCTAATATGATAGACAAAATATCTTCTGACTTTCTCTTTACTACTTTAATTACACTATCTTGTAGTGATGTCTTGTGTAACTGAGCAACATTTGACGGAAGTTTTTTCTCAATGGAATTAAAATATTCTACGTATGATTGATCTAATTATTCCACTCTTTTCTCATAATCTGTTGACCACTCTCGCATACGTTTTTTCAATTCACCTGATGGGTACTCTGAATTAATTGTGATGTTTTGTATAATTGAGTATATCGATTCAGGAAGGAATTTTAATAAATCTATTTTCCTTTCCTCTATTTCTTCCTTTAAACTTTGTATATCCATTTCCGACCATTCTTTTATAGACTCTATAAAACTTAAAAATTCTAAAAATTTATTTTTTTATACCAATCTCTTGTAAAATATTTCAATGACACCTCTCCTAAAACATCTTTACATCCAGTAAAAACAATATATCCACTTATTATATCATTCCAATAACTATTTTTTCTAAAGAAAAAATGTAAAACTGTAAATATTCCGCCTATTATTTCTAAAACTTCAGAATATTTACAAAAGTATAAAATTATAATACATTTTAGCTGTACAAGATTCACCTGTACAAAAATCCAAACAAAAAGGGATGGTTATATGTTGAAGAAATTAGTAGCAGGTACATTAGTAGCGGGATTTGCATTAACTGGAGGACTAGGAGTAGCAAGTGCTGAAGAAAAAAGTAACACAATTAAGTCTTTTGATTATTTAAAAGTGGATGAACAGAACGTTAATTCACTTACAAAATTAAGTGATCAAGATAAAAAAGACATCCAAATTACTATGGTATTACCAGAGCAAAATGAAAATGGAGATTGGTTAGCTTACGGTTTTACTAGTAGAGAAACATTGGATGCTTATATTGAAAAGGATAAAAAAGCACTTAAAAATAAAATTAATCCTTTAGGTAGCGGCGCTGGTAGTACTGATTTTTATGAACATATAAATAAAGGTGGACAATACATTTACTGGAGCAGTGGCTTTAAAAACTTACCTTCTAGCTGGAACGACAGAATTTCTTCTGTAAGTACGGCTTCACCTTCTGCAAGTTATTCAACGACACTTTGGGAGCATACTTCTACACAAGGATATGGAAAAGGTGTTGTATTTAAACACGCTGATTGGTATGGTAAAACTGCTAATTTAGCTCCTGAATGGAACGATAAAACTTCAGCTATTGACGTAAAAAAATAATAGGATATTCAATTTCTTCCGTAAAAACTCAAACCACTATTCTCTTATTCATTTAGAGAATAGTGGTTTATTATAATTCCATTTAAGCATGTACAGCATGCCCTACTGCTTGCGATAGCGCTTCATGAATCGCTTCAGATAAAGTCGGATGCGCTGCAATATAATCTCTCATAATATCGGCAGTAACTTCCGTATGAATCATTACAGTTCCTTGACCAATTAGTTCGGTTGCACGTGGACCGATAATAGAAATCCCAACAATTTCTTGATATTTAGGTTCCACAATAACTTTTATTTTCCCCGTTTGTTCTCCAATAATAAGCGCTTTTCCGTTCGCTGTAAAAGGAAATTCTCCAATTTGTATGTCACCGTACTGCTCTTTTGCATCTTTTTCTGTTAGACCAACGCTAGCAATTTCTGGAGCGGTATACATACAACGAGGTACAGCATGATAGTTAACTTTTACATCTTCTCCGCTCGCGTGTAATGCTGCCGTCGTTCCTTCATGGAAGGCAACGTGAGCAAGCTGGATGCCACCAATTACATCACCAGCTGCGTAAATATGTAATACATTGGTTTGCATATGTTCATTTACAGAAATTCCTTTATTTGAATATTGAATGCCTGCTTTTTCTAAATCTAATTGTTGTATACGTGGTTTTCGGCCGACTGAAACGAGAACAAATTCTGGATTAACTTCTTGGATACTTCCTTCATATTCAAATAAAGCCTGCTTCTTATAACTATTTAATCCTTTTAAAGCTGCCCCTGTACATATTTTTACGCCATCAGTTTCTAGTTTTCCTCTTAAAATATGTGCGATATCTTCATCTTCACCAGGTAATAATTGTGGTGCCATTTCAATAATTGTAACTTTTGTTCCAAGACGACTATAAATACTTGCAAACTCGCACCCTATTACACCACCGCCAACGATTAATAATGATTTCGGTATATGATCTATGGACATTGCATGGCTACTATTTAAAACCCACTTTCCATCAAATGGAGCAAAGGGTAATTCAGTCGGTTCTGAACCTGCCGCTATAATGAACTGTTCTCCATCTACTACATCTTCTTTATCACCGTATGTAACTCGCACACGATGATCCGTTTCGAATTTCGCTTTTCCTTTTACAACTTTAATTTTATTTTTCTTCATTAAATATTGTATTCCTTGGACGAGTTGCATTACGATTTGTGATTTCCTTGCCTGTATTTGATCCCAATCAATTGATATACTTCCTGTATTAAGCGTAACCCCATAATCATTCGCTTTTCTCACAATGTCATGCACTTCTGCACTTTCTAACAATGATTTCGTCGGCATACACCCAACATTCAAACACGTTCCGCCAAGGTCAGCTTCATCAATAAGAGTGACCTCTTTTCCATTTTGAGCCGCGGTAATTGCCGCTACATATCCAGCTGGTCCGCCTCCAATTACAACTAATTTACTCATTCTCTCACCTTCTCTTTATAAAAGAATTGTTATAGGTTCTTCTAAATAATATTTAATTGTGCGTAAAAATGCAGCTGCTGGTGCACCGTCTAGTACACGATGATCGAATGTTAAACTTAAAGGTAACATACTACCTTTTTTTAATTTTTTCCCTTTATATACAGGAACATATTCAATTGCGCCAATACCTAAAATACCAGTCTCAGGTGTATTTAATACAGGTGTGAAATATTCAATACCAAAGCTACCTAAATTACTAATTGTAAATGTCGTTCCGTGCATATCATCACTACTTAAGCTACCTGCTCGCGCCTTTTGTGCCATATCCTTAATCTCTTTAGACAACTCTACTAAAGATAAATTATTTGCAAAGCGAATAGCTGGAACGACTAATCCTTTTTCTAATGCGACTGCCATACCTAAATGAACATGTTCAAATTGATGAATTGCATCATCTATATAAGCGCTGTTCATTTCTTTATGATCCCCAAGCGCTAATATAACAGCTCGAGAAACGAAATCCGTAATGGTTAATTTGTTATCGTATCGTTTTTGTACAACTTCCGCTATTTCTTTATGTAAAGCAACTAAATCTGTAACATCTACTTTCATCGTTAAGGTTAATTGCGCACTATTTTGTAAGCTTGCTTGCATACGGTTTGCGATTGCTTTCCGCATACCAGTAACAGGAATTACTTTACTTTCTTCTTGTTCAAGTACTTCTGGGATTGCTACTCTTTCTTCAAGCGCCTTTAATACATCTACCTTTGTAATTCTTCCGCCGGGGCCTGTACCAACTAATGCCTTGAAATCCAGATTTTCAGACTTTGCAATTTTCTTCGCTACAGGTGAAATTTTAATTCTTTGCTTCGATACTTCTTTCCCATTTGGTTCTTGATTTTGTACATTTTGTACTTCTATATTAGATGTTTTTTCTTCTACAACATGTGTGCTTTCCTGCATTTCTACTTTTTCATTCGGTTTACCGATGTAGCAAATTACAGTACCAGGCGGCACTCCTTCATCTTCACTTACAGCTATATCAAGTACCGTACCATCAACTGGCGCTTCAATTTCCGTTTCAATTTTTTCTGAATTAATACTAGCAATCAGTTCTCCTTTTGCTACATTATCGCCTGCTTTAATATTCCAGCTCGTAATAATACCTTCTTTCATCGCCATACCTAACTTCGGCATTACAACTTCTACAGCCATGTTTCTCTCTCCCTTCACATCGTTTTATTACACATGTAATAAAGATTGGTCTCCAATCATTTCTGATACAGTTTCAATTACTTTTTCTGGCGTTGGCAAATACAATTTTTCAAGTGGTGGTGAAAACGGAACCGGCGTATGTGGTGCTGTAATTCGTTTAATGGGTGCATCTAACAAATCAAAACCTTTATCCGCTACAATTGCCGCAATATCTGTTGCGATACTACATCTTGGATTCGCTTCGTCAATAACGATAAGACGATTTGTTTTTTCAACAGATGATAAAATCGTATCTTCATCAAGCGGTGATAAAGATCGTGGATCGATTACTTCTACTTCAAGCCCCTTTTTCGATAATTGCTTTGCAGCTGCAAGCGCTGTATGAACTTGCTTTCCGATTGCGACAATTGTTACGTCAGAACCTTCCCGTTTAATATCTGCTTTTCCTAATGGAATTGTATAGTATCCTTCTGGCACTTCACCTTTCATATTGTAAAGTGTTTTATCCTCAAAGAAGATTACTGGATCATCATCTTCAATTGCTGCTAATAATAAGCCTTTTGCATCATACGGCGTGGAAGGAACAACAACTTTAATACCTGGTATGCTCGTAAATAATGCGTACAAACTTTGTGAATGCTGAGCTGCTGCACTAAAACCAGCGCCATGCATCGTACGTACTGTAACGGGTACTTTTGCTTTACCTCCAAACATATAACGGAATTTCGCACCTTGGTTTAATACTTGGTCAAGACAACTACCGATAAAATCATTAAACATTAACTCAGCTATCGGACGTAACCCAGTTGCAGCAGCTGCCATCGCAGCTCCCATATAACCTGCTTCAGAAATTGGTGTATCTAAAATACGATTCCGGCCAAATTCTTGTACTAGCCCTTTTGTAACACCAAGAACACCACCCCAAGCTTCATCATCTTGCAGATGATCAACTTGTGCACCGCCTGCAACGTCTTCACCTATTAAAATTACATTTTCATCACGACGCATTGAGATTTTCATTGCTTCATTAATTGCAGTTGACATACTTACTGTTCTAGTCATATTTTTTCACCCTCCTCTTATTTGTAAGAAACGTATACATCTTTTAATAATTCTTCATCGTCTGGGTATGGACTATTTTCACTAAATTCAATGGATCTTTGTACTGCATCATCTACTGCTTTTTCCATATCAACAAGTTCAGATTCCGTTAATAAACCCTCTTGAATTAAATGCTTACGGAAATTCACAATCGCATCTTTTTCATTTAAATGTTCTTCTTTTTCTTCTGATGTTTTATATGTTTGCGCTTCACCTTCAAAATGACCGTAATTACGATATGTCATACATTCAATAATTGTTGGACCATCACCATTACGCGCACGTTCCACTGCTTCTGCAGCAGCTTTATATACAGCTAGAAGATCTTTTCCATCTACTTGAACGCCTGGAATATTATAAGCTTTTGCACGATCCGCAATAGAATCACAACTTGAAGCATATTCAAAGGTAGTTGCTTCACCGTAACCGTTATTTTCTGCAATAAAAATAACTGGTAACTTCCAAATCGCCGCTAAATTAACCCCTTCATGGAATGTTCCTTCATTATTTGCTCCGTCACCGAAGAAGCAAACACTTACATCTTTCGTTCCTTTATATTTAGCTGTCAATGCTGAACCGCAAGCAAGTGGGAAACCCCCGCCTACAATGCCGTTAGCACCAAGCATTCCTTTATCTAAATCAGCAATATGCATGGAACCGCCTTTACCTTTACATAATCCTGTCGCTTTCCCGAAAAGTTCAGCCATCATACCATTTAAATCACAACCTTTTGCGATACAATGTCCATGACCTCTATGTGTACTTGTAATACTGTCACTATCCGTTAAGTGGGCACATACACCAACTGCTACCGCTTCTTCACCTGCGTATAAATGAACGAAACCTGGCAAAACGCCTTGCGCGAACAATTCATGCACCTTATCTTCAAACTTACGAATCTCTAACATTTTTTCGTACATCCAACGAGCTTGTTCTTTCGTAATTTCATTCCCTTTACTTTCAGTTGTTTTTAACATGTCCAGCCTCCTATTTTCTTGTTCGTCTTTTATATTGCAAGTACCGTGCCAAATTCTAATCCTTGCTTTAATAGGTTTTCTCTTTTCTTTCATAATAAAAAAGTGGACAAAATGAGACATTTGTCTCGTTTTGTCCACTTTTGTTCACCTAATTTGAGAACTATTATCTTATTCATTATCAAAGCTCTGCTGTAATTTTCGGATGTAAATAATTTGCCCAATATGATATGCATTATGAGTTGTTACATTCGCTAACACTTCCCACCACTTTGCAGAAACAGGAAGTCCTACTACATCACTTTCAACCTTTTCTTCATTTATAAGATTTTGCCATTGTAACAGTTTTTCTAGTAGTTTTTCCCGTAATTCATCGAAAGTTTGATTATTTGAAAGCATAAAACTTTTGTTATTATCACCAATAGCGGGCACAGCATTCACATTCGATTCTTTATATCTAGTTTGCCACGTAGAATTCCAATACAATAAATGTTGTACAATTTCAGCTATACTGTTACTCTCTTCATTCGGTTTCCAGAAAGCTTCCCTCTCAGATAGATCTTTCACTGCATCTGAAAATGGGATATACCAACTAGGATCGTTTGCATTCGCCAACAATTGATCTGCTAATACATCCTTCACATGGACCATTTTTCTTCCCTCATTTCATTATCATATTAATATACACTACTCTATATACGCTCATTCCCTATAATCCCCTTTTTTACATACAAATTGATTTCATACTGAATGTAAGAATAATAGATTTTCTTATCATAACTCGTTATGATAAAAGAAAAAGAAAGCTGGCGGAAAATGAATAAAAAAATCGCAATAATTACAGGAGCCTCAAGTGGATTTGGACTATTAACTACACTCGAACTCGCAAAAAAAGATTATTTAGTTATCGCTACAATGCGGAACCTTGAAAAACAAGTGAACTTACTATCTCAAGCTACTCAACTCAACTTACAACAAAACATAAAAATTCAACAATTAGATGTAACCGATCAAAACTCTATACATAACTTCCAATTATTTTTAAAAGAAATACAAAAAGTAGACCTACTTGTTAATAATGCAGGATATGCAAATGGCGGCTTTGTAGAAGAAATTCCAGTAGAGGAATACCGTAAACAATTTGAAACGAACCTATTTGGAGCTATATCAATTACCCAGCTTGTCTTACCGTATATGAGAAAACAAAGAAGTGGAAAAATCATTAATATAAGCAGCATTAGCGGCCAAGTTGGATTCCCTGGTTTATCTCCTTATGTATCTTCAAAATATGCATTAGAAGGCTGGAGTGAATCGCTTCGCTTAGAAGTAAAACCTTTCGGAATAGATGTTGCTTTAATTGAACCAGGTTCTTATAACACAAACATATGGGAGGTTGGGAAACAACTAGCTGAAAACCAATCTGATACAACATCTCCTTACAAAGAGTATATGGATAAAATACAAAAACATATTAATAGCGGTAGTGATACATTTGGTAATCCGATAGATGTTGCTAATAAAATTGTAGAAATTGCTGAATCTAAGCGTACAAATTTACGATATCCAATCGGTAAAGGTGTGAAATTTATGATCTTTGCGAAGAAGATTCTTCCTTGGAGATTGTGGGAATATCTTGTTTTGAGGAGCTTTAGGAAGTTATAAATAAAAAGAGTAACTATCAAGATAAATAATGGTAGCTACTCTTTTTAAATATTCATCATAAAAAAACAAAACGATATTAATATGTAGAAAGAGGATCAAAATAAAGTAACATTGAAACCATAAAAACAAATGCAAAGAATCCAATTATAGAAAGAATATATTCCTTTGTTTCTCTGTTATACTTCCATTCCATCCATACGCGTAATAAGGAAATTGCTCCAAAATAAGTAAGTGCAGCAATTCCTATATTAGCATTTTCTACTTTGAACAGATAAATAAAACTTACTATAAGATATATGATAAAAAGACCTATTTCTAATTTTACATGTAAACCATTTACATGTTTATATATCCAAACATTTCCCTTTGTCATATTTAATTTTTTCCTTAAAAACTTTTCTAAAAAATATCCTCCAATTATCATACTAATAACTATAATCCAAATAGTAGAGTTGCCCATTGCATTCCCTCCTATTAAATTAATTATGTTTTCGTAACAAAGTGGACTATATAATTTTTTAATGTTTCGATAATATCTTCATTTTCTTTATGCTTACTTCTTTAGTAGTAGTTTTATCAAGACATGTTTTATGTATTGTACAACAACAATCTATTTCCCATCCTTTTCTTCGGGATGTATAACCTTTTTCTTGCTATTTTTTCAAAATGAATGTAGATAGTACTCATAAAATTAATAGAGTTATTTTTCTAATTGACAAAAAAACCTATCCTTTTATTTTCTTACTTTCATTTTCTCCGGCTGATCACTCGGATACGTAACATTCTCTTTATTTTCAACGTCCCAACTAATTATAGTCGCACTATCACGTCCCAACTGATGATGCACGTGTTCTAAAACATTGTGAATATTTTCTTTAAGTGTTTTATCATTTCTGTTAATAGTATTATACAAATTTACAGGTATTTCATATCGGCGTTCCCCGCATTCTAATACTCCATCTGTCACCATTACAATTCGGTTCTTTCCAGTACGTAATTCACGAATACCTGATGAATAGCAAGGAACAGGTAAATCAAATGTGTTTACATTTCCAATCCATTCGTAAAAATGACGTTGATTTAATGCATATTGTCCTAACTTATGTAACTCTTCATGAAATACATACACTAAACAATCACCGATAGAAAGCCACCACATATAATTTTCTTTCCTTACACATAGTAAGCAAGCTGTTTCACCTTTAATTTTTTTGCACTTTTCCTTAAATGAAGATGACTGAAAAATTGTAAGTATATGATTTTCAACAGACTGAAATACTGAATTAATTGGTTCATTCAAAATTACTTTTATATTTTCATATTCTTTTTGGATTGTATTTACTACTAACTCAACACTTTCTGCACTATTATGTCCATCTAGAATAGCTGCAAATTCCCATTCACCATTTGACCAAACTAATGCACCATCTTCATTCTTTTTCGCTCCAGCACTTTTATTCCCGCCATATTTACCAAGTACAATATCACCATATTGTTTAACTGAAATTTCTCCTAAACACATTTCTATATTTCCAACCCATGAATATTCTGTATTATTTGTTGTATGCATACTCATTTACCATATACTTTCGTATTCTTTCACATAGTTTTTTTATTTTCTCTTCGTCACCATATGGTGCGCCAGTCCATTTCGCTACTTCAGTCGGTGACCAAAACTCTTTTGGTGTATTCGGATAACGCGGAATAATGTGCATATGCATATGTGGTACACCATTTCCTGAAACAAAAGTGTAAATATGTTCTGCTCCCTCACTTTCTTTTAACGCTTTACTTACTCTACTTGTTATAAGTCCGAACGCTTTCGCTTCTTCATCTGTTAATTCAGCAAGGCCAAGTACATGTCTTTTTATATCTATCATTACATAACCCAGGTATGTTTCTTCACTATCCCAGTGGACATGTCCAACGTAAACGAGTTCATCTTCGTAAATAGCTCCACCTGGAACTATAATATTTCCTATATGTTTTTTGCAAATGAAACAGTTTTGTTCTATTTGATTGTTTGTTGACATATCCATCACCTTCCTTTTCATATATAATATCACAATAAAAGGAAAAACAGGTTTCGTATTCCGAATTTTCATTCTTTTGATACAACAATTTTTGAAATGAATTTACATCTCATTATTTCTTCAAAAACGCAATCCCAATTATAATCCCAATCACAATTCCGATTACTAAATTATTTGTAAAGTGCCCTTGAAATACACCAATTACAACTCCTATACCGACACCTATTGCCAAAGCATCATTCCTTTTTTTATTTTTAGCCAAAATTACATCTCCTCCCATCATTTCTCCCTAAATAACATACATTTACTTTAATGTATTAATATACGCACTATCTCGCTTAAATATTTCCAAAAAATGTACTGTAACTTCACATATAATATTTTCCATTTTCTGTACATACTCCTTTTATATTGGAAAATTTTCAAGTAACTATTAATTATACATAGGCATTTACTATAAGAAAGCTTCGTAATTTATTGAAGGAGGAACGATTCAAATGTATCCTCATTGGAATCCAAATATAAATCAACAGTATGTTTATTCCCCTCATCCCGCAAGGAATACATTGCATCATGATTCACAATATATGATGCAGCGTATTGCAAGTCTTGAAAATCAATTAACTAAATTAATCTCATTAATCGAGGAAAATAATCAATTAATTAAATCAATGGAACAACAAAAAAACCAAGTTTGTGCACCAGCTGGAGGTTCTGTTATCGTTCGTATGTGATCTGGATGCAATAAAAAACACACTTTGTATTATAAAAGTGTGTTTTTTATTCATTATTTTCTTTTCGTATGGAACCCTTGTGTAATTCGATCTAATATAATTGCGATTACTACGATAGCTAATCCAGCTTCAAATCCCATTCCGATATTAACTTGTGTTACAGAGCGATATACATCAACTCCAAGTCCTGGAGCTCCTACAAGTGATGCTGTTACAACCATCGATAACGAAAGCATAATGCTTTGGTTCACACCAGCCATAATCGTTCCGGTTGCAAGTGGTAATTGTACTTTAAATAGTTTTTGTGATGCCGTGGATCCAAACGCATTCGCTGCTTCAATTAAATCTTCTGGAACTTGTCTAATTCCTAAGTCAGTAAAACGAATTGTCGGTGGCATTGCAAAGATTACTGATGCAATAATTCCAGGTACTACACCTACTCCGAAAAATGTAATCGCTGGAATAAGGTATACGAATGCAGGCATTGTTTGCATAAAATCTAATGTTGGTTTTAAAAATTTTGAGAAACGTTCATTTTGAGATGCTAATATACCAATTGGAATTCCGACAATAATTGAAATAATAACAGACGTAAGTACGAGTGCTAATGTTTGCATCGTCTGTGCCCAGTAGTTAATATTTAAAATAAATAATAAACCGATCAGTGTAAAAATAATTAAAGATACCTTTCTCGTTGTGTACCAAATGAGGAAACAAAGGATGATAATCATCAATATGGCCGGTATTATTGTTAAAAAATTAGTGAGTAAATCAACGAATCCGCCGATAATGTAAGAGAATCCTCGGAATAAGCCTTCAAGGTGCTCATATAAACTTGCAACAAATGAGTCGACCCATTCCCCTAATGGAATCCGCGGTATACTATTCATCGTCTTTCACCTCTTCCTCAATGTTTCCTGCAAGAGCTTGAATGACACTTTCACGTTTAATAATTCCTCTTAGCCTTTTCTTCTCATCGATTACTGGTAACGGATATTTCATCTCTGCCATTTTTGCATATGTCTCTTCCAGTAAAGTATCCAAATACACATGCGGAATATCATTAAGTAATAAATCAGCAATCGGCCACTGTTTTTGTACTGCTTTACTCGCATCATCCGCAGTTAATATACCTAAAAACTCATACTTTTTGTTTACAACATATACAGTTGAGACACCTGCATTCCTCATAATTTGAAGGGCTACACGAGGTCCACGATCAATTAATAAAGTTTCTGGTCGTTTTAAAATAGACTCAGCCGTAATTACTTTTCCTAAATTCACGTCCGCAACAAACTTTTCTACAAATTCATTAGCGGGGCTCATCATAATTTCTTCTGGTGTTCCAATTTGGACAATTTCTCCATCTTTCATTAATGCGATACGATCTCCAATTCGAAGCGCTTCATCTAAATCATGCGTAATAAATATAATCGTTTTTTCCATTTTATCTTGTAACTCTAACAATTCATCTTGCATTTCTTTTCGAATAAGTGGATCTAATGCACTGAATGACTCGTCCATTAGTAATACATCTGGATTATTCGTTAGTGCCCTAGCGATTCCAACGCGCTGCTGCATACCACCACTAAGTTGACTTGGGTAATTATCTTTATGATGATCGAGTCCTACTAACTGTAGCGATTCTAACGCTTTTTTCTCTCGCTCTTCAACCGGAACTCCTTGAATTTCTAAACCATATGCAACATTTTGTATAACTGTACGATGCGGAAATAGAGCGAATTTCTGAAATACCATACTCATTTTCGTTCTTCTTACTCTCCGTAACTCTTCTTTTCCCATCGTTGCGATGTCTTCACCATCTATGTATATATGACCTGCAGTTGGTTTAATCAATTGATTTAACATACGAACTAGCGTAGATTTCCCGCTACCAGACAAACCCATAATAACGAAAATCTCTCCAGAGTAAACTTCAAACGTTGCTTTTTTCACCCCAACGTTCATTCCTGTCTCTTTTAAAATTTCCGATTTACTTTTTCCTTCTTTTAATAAGGAAAGGGCTCTTTGCGGATGTTTCCCGAATACTTTTGTTACGTTTTCAACACGCACCTTTGTATTATCCATGTCACTACTCCTTTTCTACCCATCTATTCACATAGTGTTGCGATTTTACAAAGAAATATTACATAAAAATGACATTCATAAGATTTCTTTAAAATTCTCGTTTCCGTTCATAATAAGAATGCTTACTTATACATTTATTTTATAAGGCAAACGTTACTTAGGAGGTTTTCGATGCGAAAGAAAATTTGGTTTATATGCCTTGCATTATTTATTACTATGATTTTCACTTCATGTAATGCAACAAATGCAAATTCGAAAGGAAAAATTAAACTTGGTGTAACAAGTTGGAAAGAAAATATTGCAACCGCAAACATGTGGAAAGTTTTATTAGAAGAAAAAGGCTACAAAGTTGAACTTATGTATTTAGAAAAAGCCGCAATTTGGACTGGTGTCGCTCGCGGTGATGTTGATGCTAATTTAGAAGTGTGGCTACCCGTTACGGATAAACCGCTAAACGATCGTTATAAAGATGATATTGTTTTAAAATCAAAATGGTATGAAGGTACTGGCCTTGGCCTAGTCGTCCCTTCTTATATGAAAAACATTAACAGTATCGAAGATTTAAATGCACATAAAGGTGAGATAGATAATAAAATTGTCGGAATCGAACCCGGTAGTAGTCTTATGAATTTAACGAACAAAGCAATGAAGGAATATGATATTAAACTAAAACTTGTCCAATCTTCTGAGGCTGCGATGATGAGTGAATTAAAGAAAGCATATACGAAAAAGAAACCAATCGCTGTTACGCTTTGGAATCCACATTGGGGCTTTTCGGAATTTGACTTGAAATATTTAAAAGACCCTAAGAAAGTATATGGTGAAAAAGATGACATTTATTACTCTGTTCGTAAAGGTTTCGAAAAAGATCATCCGGATATCATAAAATACTTTGACAAATGGAAAATGAACGATGAACAGCTTGGTACATTAATGGTCGAGTTAAATAAAACGAAAGATCCTGAAGAAGCGGCGCGAAAATGGATTAAAAAGAATCAAGCGCTAGTTGATGAATGGGTAAGTGATTAATAAAATAGGCTAGAGGATTAACATATCCGCTAGCCTGTTTTATCTTATTTTTTCGTAACAACATCATCTACTATCCCATATGCCTTCGCTTCTTCTGCAGTCATAAAATAATCTCTTTCTGTATCATGTGCTACTCTTTCAATTGGTTGCCCTGTTTTTTCTGCAATCATTTTATTAATATCATGCTTTAACTTTAATATTCTTTTTGCTGTGATTTCAATTTCTGTTGCCTGACCTTGTGCACCACCAAGCGGTTGATGAATCATAATTTCACTGTTAGGGAGTGCAAACCGTTTTCCTTTTGCACCTGATAATAATAACAATGCACCAAATGATGCTGCAAATCCCATGCATAACGTTTGCACATCTGGTTTAATGAGATTCATCGTATCTAATATGGCAAAACCAGCTGTCGTTGAGCCGCCTGGGCTATTGATGTATAAAAATATATCTTTCTCGGCATCTTCCGCTTCTAAAAATAATAATTGGGCTACGACACTACTCGCTACTTGATCATTAATTTCTGAGCCGATAATAATAATGCGATCTTTTAATAACCTTGAATATATATCATAGGAACGTTCTCCTAATTTTGTTTGTTCTACTACATATGGAATTGCATTCATTTTAAATCCCTCCAATACTTGTTATGCTGCGTAAAGCATATAACTGTAGGAAGAAGGGTTTTTCACATTAAATAATAAGACTGGCTGTTTAGATGGTAACTTAGTAAAATCTATTGTCGGAAGAAGCTTCGTTAATAATTCCGGTCTTTCCTCACGAATAGATGTTACAACAACTTCAATATCCTCTGTGAATTCGACTATCTCAATCCCTTCTTCACTTACAGTTTTCAGCCTATTTCTACTCCGAAATAAAGAAGCTTTCACTGCACCTTCTGATACAGAACACACTTTAGCAATATCAGCGATACTATATTGAAAAACATCTTTTAATAATAAAATTGCGGATTGCTGTACATTTAATGAAGACAATACTTTCCCTACCATTTCATGCAAATCTGCAATGTTCTCATGTGGTTCTTCAAAAGTAATTTGTTCCTTTATTTTTTCATGAACTGATTTTGATTTCATCTGGTCTATCCAACGATTTCGAGCTATTTTATATACAAGCGTCATACAAATATCTTTATTACTATATTTTTGAAGAACTTTACAAATTGTTTCTTGGGCAAGATCTTCGCCGTCCCATTTGTTTTTCGTTAAAAATGTACAATACCTTTTCAACTCTCCATATTGCTCAATTAAAAAGTCTATATTTGAATGATTCATATCGATATGATTCTTTAAAACATGAGTTACTTTTGTGCACAAAATAACCACTCCTTTTCAGCGCTTACTTAATAAACGATTCAACATAAAAAAAAGTTACGGGGATATAAAAAAATAATGTTTATGTTCAATAATTCGCGGTCATAAATATGTTATGTACAATTTTACGTGAGGAGGAACAAATTTGCCAAAATTAACAATTGAAGGTGCGGGAACTTTTGATGTGAAAGAAGGAACAAAGTTAGTATTAGCAATTGAAGATAGCGGTGTCAACATTCTTCATCGTTGCGGCGGGAATGCACGTTGCACAACTTGTAGAGTAGAAATACTAGCAGGTGATTTCTGTGAAGCAAGTGCGAATGAGAAACATGCAATGACGGAAAAAGGGATTGAAGATCATTTACGATTATCTTGTCAAATGCGCGTACATAAAGATATAGTCGTTCGTCCGGTACTTACAGTTGAAAATTCAGCTCTTGATGCCGGGCCGCGTCCGGCGGAATAAAGAGATGAATTTAAAACAGCTCGCTGGCGAATATGCCGCTAACTTTGTAAATGATGGCATGAAGATTGGGCTTGGTACAGGTTCTACTGTATATTGGACAATACAAAAATTAGGTGAGCGTGTAAAAGAAGGATTATCATTTCAAGCTGTACCAACATCAAAGGAAACTGAAGCATTAGCACATCAACTAAATATCCCCCTACTTTCGTTAAACGACGTACAAAGTCTTGATCTTACAATTGATGGAGCGGATGAAATTGATTCAAATTTACAGCTTATAAAAGGCGGTGGCGGTGCATTACTTCGTGAAAAAATCGTTGCCTCTTCCTCTAAAGAACTAATTATCATTGCTGATGAATCGAAACTTGTAACACATTTAGGTAATTTTCCATTACCTGTTGAAATCATCCCTTTTTCATGGAAACAAACCGAAAATAAAATTCAGTCTTTAGGGTGTCAAACAACGTTACGTTTAAAAAATAATGAAACCTATATAACCGATAACAATAACATGATTATCGATTGTATATTCCCTAATCATATTTCTAATCCTGCCCATTTACACACCCAATTAAAAATGATTACTGGTGTAGTTGAAACAGGGTTGTTTATAAGTATGACGAGTACAGCAATTATTGGCACTAAAAATGGGATAAAGAAATTGTAATAAAAGCTAACTTTTTAAAGTTGGCTTTTTAGTATGTTCTTCTTCTCTTAATAGTGCTTTATTATGATATACTAGGAAAACGCAAACTGATTACATTAGAAAGGACTGAACATTTTGCAATCCAAACTTATAACAGAACTTACTGATTTAGAAACTGCCTTTCATATTCGAAAAGAAGTATTTGTAAAAGAACAAGGTGTTCCTCTTACAGATGAATTCGATACATTCGATGAAATCGGAGAGCAATGTAAACATATTTTAGTTTATTATCATGATCTTCCTGTAGGCACAGGGCGTATACGATTTGTTGATGGTGTCGGAAAATTAGAACGTATTTGTATTTTAAAAGATTATCGTACATACGGATTAGGTAAAGTCATCATTCAAACGTTAGAAGAAATTGCTCGTAACGAACAAGCTACAAAAGTGAAGCTACACGGTCAAACACAAGCTGAAGGATTTTATAAAAAATTAGACTATCAAACTTCTTCTGATATATTTATGGAAGATGGCATTCCGCACATACTTATGACGAAAGTGTTATCATAATAAAAAGGGTAGTATATGAATCTTATGTATTCATACACTACCCTTTTTTATTAATAGAAAAGCGAATTCTCAAGATTCCCTTTTGCATCAAAGCCCATCATCTCTTAGTTCATGCCTAGGTAAAGCTTACACTGTTTTCCATAATGATAATGCATAAATCCAGTTTGGATCACCATTTCCTTGATAACTCTGGACTGCTTCATATACTTTTCCTTCGTGTAGAACTCTATCTCCCTTTTTATATGCTTTTTTTGCATCCCACGCTTCATATGAAGCGCTTTCAGCTTTTGTAGTAATTGTGAATATATCACTCTGTACGGATTCATTTCCAGCTACATCAACAGCTTTCACTACATATTTATAAGTAGTATTAGCAAGCAGATTTTTATCCATATAAGAAGTTGTATTGGATGTTGCAATCTTTTTCATTAATCCTTCTATTTCTCTATAAATATCATAATGGTCTACACCAATGTTATCGTCAGATGGACTCCACATTAAATCCACACTTGATGCTGTCGTTCCCATACTATGTAATCCTTTTGGTTGTGTTGGTGCTTCTGTATCAGGAGTCGCAACTGTCGTTTTTACTGTAAGCGCTGTACTTTCTTTCGATACATTTCCAGCTGCGTCAATTGCTTTTACAGTATAAGAGTGTTCTGTGCTTGGTTGTAACTTCTTATCAATAAAATGAGTGCCTAGTATTGTATCGATCATCTCTCCGTTACGGAAGATTTGATATCCTTTTACCCCTACATTATCCGTAGAAGAGTTCCATGTTAGTTCTACACTATTCGCTGTTACTTTTTTCGTCTGAAGTCCATTTGGAATACTTGGCGCTTCTATGTCTGGTTTCACATCATTAATAAGATTAACATCAATTACATTATAGAATGCATTTGCTGTATCAGCTACATCCCATACTGCTAAAATCACATGATATCCACTACGATCAGTAGGTACATTAATTTTATGAGTTAAATTATTTGAAGCTGCAGAACCATCGTGTTGCACAGTTCCAATTGGTTCAAAATCTGCTCTTGTTAGCGCTTTATTTGGATTCCATCCTTTTTTAGTAATATAGTAATGCCACTTACTCGTTAAGTGAGGCGCAGTATACTTCCAAGTAAATGTATTTTCCCCACCAGTGATTGTATTTTTAAACCAACGATTTGCTGTTTGTTGATCTAAAATACCACCAAATTTTCCGCCTGCTGAAGCAATTTGTCCATCTACTGGACCACCTTGTGGGAACCCTTTTGGAGCTTCTAAACTTTGTGGTTCATACATAACACTTCCGCAGTTTACATTTAGCGCACCATAAGTTGGACTACATAAAGCGGATCGGCTACCGGGCTTTTCAACAAAACCGTGCGCATAAGCATTTTGAGGAATAAGTGTCGTACTAATAATTCCAGCTGTTAATGCTACAGCTCCTAAACTTTTTTTGTTCATTTTCATGTTTTGTAGTTGTTTTAAAAATCGATTATTCATGTTCATGTCTCCTTCTTGTTATACTTTGTAGTGGAATGTGGGCTTTGATGTAAAAGAATAACAAGAGACAAACTTGTACCGATGTATGTATTAATTATGCATACACCGCAGTGAAAATATATTTTTTCCTTGTGAAATATTTCACTTTATGAATATATCATGACATAGAACTCGCCTAAGCATGTGCAGAAGTTGTGCAGAAACAGTGAAATTATTACTAACATATAAAACCACATCCTGAAATCATAAAGTAAAACTTTAATTAGTTGGGGTTTTACGGTCGGTTAATACGGGATAAAATAAAAGTGTGCAGCAGAAATTGTAGACTTAGTTCTCAAAATTCACATTTAGTATTTTCATTTTTTCCATTTAAACAATTCTTCTCTTCTTACAACAGAAAAGTGTCTATATCATTTAATATAGACACTTTTTTCATGTATAACTTTATATTTATTACTGACCTACAAATGTAAAAAATAGAATAATATTCTTTTAATCCCGCTTTTTTTTGAAAGTACATTACAAAACGCAATGGCATCGTTCTATGAAATATTGACAACTGGTTTATGATTTTTATCAAAATTATTTAATGGACTATTTGTAATAGCATCATATAGTTTGATTGTTACAGCATACTTCGCAAGAAGAAATGGTTGAATTTGCACTAGCCATTCTTTTTTTATTCGATCATCTCTTAATACTACCTCTCCAGCTGGAATATTTACCATTAATGAATCGATTGTTTGAATTAAATCATTAGTCATTTTCTATTCCTCCAAACGTTCATTTTATATGAATTTATAGTCATATACTCATTACAAAATACAATTTTCAAAAAGCGTTAAATTTTTCATAATAAAAAACGATTAGTTTAATTAAACTAATCGGTAAGATCCAAAAAGAATTGTTGTGTCACATTCTATTATTATATGTGCTCTAAAAATTTCCGAACCTCATTTGGAGATTTTAAAACAATAACCTTTTTCTCTTCGGACAATTGCTCTAACCCTTTTAAAATTGTAGGTCGTTTAGCATTAGGATATTTCTATATCCATTTAAAAAATTGCAAATCAAATCTTTCTTCACATCCCGCGCCCATATCTGGTCTTGTTTTATTCCGGTATTTTACAATTCTTTTAAACGCACGATAAATACAAATTGTTCTATGAATATCAAGGAAGATAATTGTATCAGCTGCATTCAGTCTGATATCCATCGTCCCGCCATAATTCCCATCAATAATCCACTTCTCATCTTTAATTAAGTTATTTTGAACTGCTATTTGTTCTTCTCTCGGAATACCTTCCCAATTCGGTTTCCAAAATAATGCATCAAGATGATGCACCTTAATATTTAATTTATTTCCTAACTGCCTTGCTAATGTAGATTTTCCTGAACCACCAGAACCAATTAATATTATTTTTTTCATACCTTTACGATACCTTCTATAACTTCTTCAATAACTTCCTTATTAGCAAAAATCCAGAAGAACATTTCTTCATTTAACTTTAATAAATCTGGTAACTGGACAAAATAAGCAATAAAGATAATTTGAATTGAAAGCATAACATACCAAATGGCTTTTCGTTCTTCTTTCGTTAAATCATTTTGTTTATAATAACCTTCAAAGACTTTGCTAACGATATGTAACCATTTCCCTCTTAATCTTTCATCACTAAATAGCTCGCTTAATATACTTGTACAGCAATAACATAAATCAAATATTTTTACATTATTTTCTAAAATCTCAAAATCTATAAACCCTTCCAGTTTATCATCTTTAAAGATGACATTTGATAGATGCATATCACGATGAATAATTTGTCTCGGTAATGAATGGACCGTTTCCTTGAAAGCTGCGTGCATTCGCTCCATCTTTTGAATTACCTCTCGATGAACATACTCATTCTTTTCTAAAATCGGTATAGCCCATTCAAATACCATCTTATATAAATCTCTTTTTATTAACTCATGGTCACTATTCACCGAATGTAATGCTTTGTGCAGATTAGCTATTTCTTCTCCAATTGTACTTGCTAGCCTTTCCAGCTTATCCGTATCTTTAATTTCTAAAACACTTCCGGCAACATACTCATATAAGCAATAACATTTTTCTTTATATAATACATATTGTTCATCATTTTCTGTCTTTACTACTCTCTGTACTTTAATTCCCTTTTCATACAGTTGCTTCAAAACATCGAATTCAACTAGAAGTTGCTTTATCGATCCCGTTCTCTTTAAAATGTACTCTTTATTCTTGCATAAAACCTTCGCTACTTTTGGTTGCATTACAGTAGCTGTGACATGTTCATTTCGAAACCAAAGCTTTGCAATTTCCAGTGCTTGTTCCATTTACAAATACCCCTTTTACAATTCTTATTTCTTCCGAAAAATAACCTCACACAGTATTCCCACTCCAACACCAATTGTATAAGCCACTACATCACTCCACAAAAAAACGTATCCCAACACGAGTCCGCCCAAAGTCGTTGCACGAATGCTATCTATCCATTCCGCATGATACAATTGGCTCGCTTCAATCCCGTAGCAAAACATTAAACTAATAAAAGCCAACTTCTTCGTCTCTGTTTTAGGAAACAAAAATCCAAAGCCAGTGAAAATCATTAATGCCCATAATGCATCACCTAAATAATCATTTAATAGATGTGGTAGTGCAAAAGCAAACTTTCTTGAGCTAAGACCTAAAATAATAACAACTATAGTAAATAGTGCATATACTACTCTATTTCGTTTCGTATTCATTTTAAAGTCTCCTAATATGTAATGTAAAACTGTAAATAGCTAGTAAAACAAAGTTATTTTACTAGCTATTTATTGATTGCTTTTATGATAAGAAAATGTGGATTCATATTTAAATAATAATATGATTTTTCGCTTACTTCTTTCATTTTTTCAATTGCCTTCGGTTCCACTATCTCTTCTAATACAAAATAATTTGTAGTTTCATTTAGTATGTCTTGTAATGATCTTCTAAAAAACTTGACTTCAATAGTAATATTCGGTTTAACCCAAGTATCTATTAATAACTGTTTTTCAAAATAATTTTCACATGGAAACTTTGTGAAATCCATAAAAGGATGATGAATAGAATAAATAAGTTCTCCACCTGGCTTCAATACACGACGAAATTCTTGAAATACTTGATTCCAATTTTCTATATAATGAAGAGTTAATGAACTTACAATCACATCATACGTATTATCTTCAAATGGCAATGTTTCTTGCAGATCATGACAAAGGAACGTCGCTTCTTCTCCTATATTTTCTTTTGCTGCTTTTACCATTTCAGGACTTACATCAATTGCTGTAACATTTGCTCCTCTTCCTATGAATTGAGAAGTATACCATCCAGCTGCACATCCAGCATCTAATATCTTTTTTCCTTCTAGTTCCTTTGGAATAAGCTCCATCATCGCCGGTCTTTCATAATAACTGTTATATGGATTTGCGAAATCTAGATTTTCTTTATATGTACTCGCTAATTTATCATACGTATCTTTAATCGAATCTTTCATTACACACACTCCTAATACATATTAATCCATTAACTCCTGCTGCTTTTTCTTTGAAAATGATTGTAGTACTAAATCATACGACCAATCAATCATTTTATTAATTTGCTCCTGCTCTATATCCTTATGAATATAAACGGTATTCCAATGTTTTTTATTTATATGATACCCTGGAATAATTGTTTCTGGATAATCTTCTCTTATTCTTAATGCGACTTCTGGATCACACTTCAATGTAATCGCAGCTTTTTCGCCTTCTTCATGATTTACTATCGCAAATATTTTATTATTAAGCCTCATACATGTTGCACTCCAGCCACCTGGAGAATCTTCTGTCGCTTTTCTTTTCGATAAACAGTACGCTCTTGTTGCATTCATTTTAATTGGCACCTCTTAAACATTTTTTCAATATCGACTTCTTTTCTTTCTGACCACCAACCGACAGAATCATAAAGCTTCTTTATTTTTTCTGCACAGATTGGTTGTTCTTGTTGCAATTTATACGTGTACATATGCTTTCTCCCATCAATCAGTATACATAATATTATTATAATCTTTTTTCAAAAAAGTGCTGACTATGACCTTTCGGATGATCTTCAACGATACCATACTCTCGGTAACCGTGCTTTTTATAAAATTCTGGCGCTTGAAAACTAAATGAATCTAGCAATATTAATCTGCACCCTTTTTCCTTCGCAATTTCTTCAATTTTATGTAACAGTTGACTACCATAACCGTCATGACGAACTGATTTATCAACCCATAAAAAGTCGATATGAAGATGATAAAAATACATCGTACCTGTTACACCACCAAATATTTTTCCTTCTTCATTTTTTACTACGAGACTTACTTCTTCCATCGGCTGTTTTACTTCATCTGTTAAGATGGACATATTATATTGAATGACTTTATTTTTAATGTATTCTCCTTCAATACGTGTACCGTTCTCTATATGTTTCATATACATTGCTTCCTTTCAACTTAGTAAGCTACATTTTATTTTTCCCCTTTAAAATACTAATCAAAACGAATCCACCATATGTAACAAAGCATGAAAAGCCAATTATCCCTGGTACAGAGACATAGCCTACCCTTATGTAACTTATAACTGCAAAACAAGCGATAGACAATAAAATAGATGGCCAAAATATAACAGCTATTTTTCTTCGCCCTCGTTTCGATGTACTTTCTTTCTCTTCAGAAACACGTGTGCCAAAAAGCAATACAATACAAATAAGGATCGCTGCAAAGTAAATTGTATCTAATGACAAATTGTGATCATATAGGGCGATTCCAACTTCAAGAGCAATAATCGTTAAAATTAAAATAATGATTGTTAAAGTCTTTAAGTTTCTTTTCAATCGCTCACTCCTAGCATGCTTTCACTATATTCTTTGTATATGTACTTTAAAACTACTGCAAAAGCTTCATCTACCTCTTTATTTTCACGGCGATTCGGTAAATCTTTTCCCCCAATCACATAAAGAAGTGGAAATTCGTTAAACATTCCTATTATACCAATAAATTCAATATCGAATATAAAAAACCTTTTCAGCAGCTCATATGAGCTATTAAAATAAGAAAAAGGTAGCATGAATTTTTTCTTGCTACCAAAAAATATTTATTCTTCTATAGGATTTTCAGGACCGTTAAGTTCCAGCTGATAAAAAGCTAAATCTAGCCATTTATTAAACTTATAACCAGCTTTTTTTATTGTTCCTGCATGAACAAATCCATAGTTTTCATGTAAGGCAATACTTTTCTCATTTTCTGCATCAATTCCAGCAATTAAGGTCATATACCCTCTTTCCTTTGCAATTTTGATTAATTCTTTCATTAATGAAGACCCAATGCCATTTTTTCTATATGCCTTATCTACATACACAGAATGTTCAACTGAATATTTATAAGCAGGCCACGCTCTAAATGGACCGAATGTCGCAAATCCTACTACTTTATTATCTAATTCATATACGAAAATTGGATACCCTTCAGCCTTTTTTTGTTCATACCAATCTATTCTATTTTCAAGGGTTACAGGTTTATACGCATATACAGCTGTTGTATAAAGTATCGCATCGTTATAAATACCTAAAATGTATGCTAAATCTCTTTTCGTTGCTTCCCTTATCATTGTTTTCTTCCTTTCATCATGTTCATCTTATTTCACTACCTTTTTAATAGTTTTATTTTATCGAAAATTCCGATTTTTATCTACATACGAATACTAGCTTTTCGGAAACCATCAAATATATTTATTGCAGCAGATAACATGTAGAAGAAAATTCCTCCCCCAATGAGCCACGTTTTAAACTCATCTGGGGAAATAGTAAATGCATTTGCCAAATACGTAATAAACCCTGCGTTCAATACATGTGGATTTACTACAATTACAATGAATACTATCGTCCCAGCTACTTGAAGAATAGCATTCCCAATCGCCAATCTTTGCGTCCATTGTCCCTGCACTAATTTATAAAGGGATATACATATTTCAAAAACGATCATAATTACAACGATTGGCCAGTACTGCAATAAAACATCTTGATTAAAAGTTGGCGAGACAAACTTCAGTCCATTTGCCGTACCGTTATATACGCCAACAAGATGATTCGCATAAAAATAAAGTGTAGCCCAAACTGCTGTCCACATTAAACCTCCAAAAACTTCAAACTTCGAGATTGCTTTTTTCTTTGGGATATACGAGATGGTTTTCAAATCATCTGGTGTCCATTTTTTTAAACTTGTTGTCAATGGTTGTGGGTCTTTTTCTTTATCTGTTCTTTCTAAAACAGCAAAAACAAGTGTAATCCAAAAAAATACTTGGAGACCTACTTCAAATGTTTTTGCAATTCCTTCACCCATCAATTTTAAAATAACATTTACTACTGCCTGCTCACCACTATAACTACTAAAACTTTCTGCAGCCATTGAAATAAGTGCAATAACAACTGCAATTGGTATAATCATTTTTAATAATGTCATATATACATCAAAATAACGTGGTCCAATTAAATGCATCGGTCTATCCATGTATCCATTAGCCAATGAAACTGGACTTCCCAATTTTTCAAGAACGCTCTTTACATCATCTTCATTATAATTATCAGGTAACATATCCTCTATTGTTGACCGTATTTCAAGTGTAATATCTTCACGATTTTTTTCAGGTAATCTTTTTGCAACTTCATGGACGTAGATATCAATTAGACTCATTATCGTCCTCCTCCTTTAATAAGTTATACAGTTCTTTTGAATCCTTTATCCATTCTTTTTTCAACTGCAAAAATATTTCTAATCCATATTCACTTAAAACATAATACTTACGAGGTCTACTCTCCGTTTTATCCCAACTACTCGTCACTAATTCCTGCTTTTCTAATCGGCGAAGTAGCGGATATAAAGTACTTTGATCAATTGTAATTCCTGATTGCTCCAATAACTGGACAAGTGAATATCCGTACTGCGGCGTTGTTAATTGACTTAAAACGGCTAACGTTAATGTCCCTCTTCTTAACTCAGTAATTAACGAGTTTAATAAAGTATCCATTCACTCACCTCATTTCCATTACTATATGTCATACAGTATGTGTTTTATACTATGTATCGTACAGTATTAGTGTGACAAAAACTATAATTTTTTACCAAAAAACGGATAATGAAAAGCGCAAATTATATGATTTGTGCTTTTTTAGCTAAGTTATATATATCACTCTAAAAGGTAGCAACCTTAACTACTAATTTTGCAGTTCCAGTAATACTATATTAAGCTACAAATATCGTATACATATGATGTGAACATAACACCTCACTATAGGAAGCTAATAAAACGGAAAATTACCATAGTTGAATGATTCCTGTTTTATTCTTTAGGCACTGTTAATTTCACACTGTTTTCAGCACCTAATCAACGTTATTTCCTTCATAAACTTCATCTTGTTCAAAATCTTTATTTTTGTTTGGTTTATTAGAGAAAAATAAAAAAACAATTAAATTAGGTTAATTGTTTTTCAAATACAAAATCTTTATTTTTTTAAATAACCTATGATATTCGAAAAGACAAATTCTCCAAATGCAAGTGGTATATAAATAAACCATAACTTTAATATTGCCTTTGTTTCTTTGTGATCAGAATCCCCCATTAAAACCAACCCTATCCTTTATTTTCAAATATTTTGATTTTAATTCCAATAACAAGGGAATTATACCATTTACCAATGTTGTAGTCTATGTTTTCTAAAAAATTAAATAAATAAAACTCTTGTATTCCTTCAATATTCAGATAAAAACAATAACTTTTTTACGTTTCATCTTCAAAGTCTATAATGAGTCCTGTTAGAACCGCTGCATTACCTATCGATTGGATCCCGTGACCATCTTAAATTCTTCCCACTCTAACTGCTCTTTTGTGATTCATCGTCACATTATGATGAATCACTCATACATTATCTAGAAGTAAAAAACCCTAATTCACTTTTCTCTTAAAGAGCACAATTCAAATGTGCTCTTTTTAAGTCCGTTCGAATAAAATTCAAAATCCTACTGATAAACAAAAAAACCTCGTTTATCAATAGGATTCATTAGCTATATATAGCGATTATAGCGAACTCCATCACCTATTACTAAAGTCGAACTGATTTAAGTAATATAAATTCCCCTTTTTCTTTAGAAAATTGAACAACCTCTACAATCGCCTCAACATTAATTACTCCGTAAACATGCGGATATTCTTGACCGTTAGAAGCAAGTTCATATTTTACTTCTGCTTTTAATAGAGCTGGATCAATTGTAAGTAATAAAACATCTTCTTCATGCTTGAAATATTTTTCTGCAACTTTTAAAGCTTGATCTAATAATGAACAATGGATAAATCCCTCTTCTATAAGTGATTCTTCATTAATTTCTCCAGTTGTTTTTGCGATTTCCCAATTACTTTTCGTAATTACTTTTGTAATCATAGTGACTCTCCCTTTTTAATTTATGTAATGATATAATAACACTAAATTTTCAACACGTGCTTAATAGATTGGGGACTTATAATGGATAAACCTCTCACTGCATTACAAACTATTATTATACATATGAATAAAAATGAGCATTGGCATGATTTTATTTGTTACTGTCAGCATCGCGAAGCGGGACTTCGAAAATTAGCTTTTAAACATTTAGAGACATTTATTTCAAATGCAAAGAAATGGGAATCAAAAGATCAAGAAGAGTTTGCCATTTCGCTGTTTACTATTTTAGATGCATTAAACGAAAAAGATGGGATCTTAACTTTCTCACTAAATAGTTTTCTAATTGACATTCTATATAGATGGACAGAAAACAACCCATTTGATTCAAGACCTTTTAGATGGATAGGAATTTATATGGACTCTAGCAATAAAGAAGACGATTTAGAAAAATTCCTTCGAAAAGCGATTGAATTAGGTGGTGATACCGAACAAAAAGCCATGATATACCTAGTTTCTAATTACATCAATACTTTAGAATTTGGTACAAATGAATTCCCTTCAGGTTATTGCGGAGATTTAAGCGAATGTATAGAAAAACTTCCCTATATGCTGCAATTAATTAATAGAATTCAGAATAAGAACATAAAGGAGCAAAACATTGGGCAAATACAAGAACAACTACACCTTATTCTAGATTGGTTAAAACATACACAAACTCCAGTAGATGCCGTTCGTGTACGGGAAAAAAGAACAAACTAAGGAATTAGAAAAGGTCATTGTATATTATTTATACAACAGCTCAAGTCGTTAATTCATCGTGTACAGAGATAATAAAGTTGTTTAAAAAACGCCAGTCATGTTATTCAACAATCGGGCTATATAACGGAATAAATCCTTGTGAAAATTAAAAACATTTGAAATAATCGTCATTAAGTTGAAGCAGAGCGATTGCAGCAAAAGGTGATACGACTTTTTCTTACTTAATAATCGTACGATATATATTCCGAAAGGGTGTGTGTAGTATCTTATCAACTAATGTTTTTACTTATAAATCTAAGGATGGAAAAACAGTAATAATTAGAGAAGCTAAAGAACAGGATGCAGAAAGAATACTAGATTCTGCTTCAAAAGCTTTAATAAACGCTCCATACATGCTAAGTACGGTTGAGGATGTAAAAAAGGTGCGTATCGATGCTATTCAAAAAACGTTAAAAGCTTATCTTGAAAATCCAAATTATGTACAGTTTATTGCTGAAGTTGATGGTAAGTTAGTCGGTGCAATAGATTTTAAGAACGGAAACAAAGAAAAAATTAGTCATCAAGGGGCTTTTGCGATGACCATACTACCTGAATATCGAAATTATGGTATTGGAAGAGCTCTTCTAGAAACGTTAATCAATTGGGCTAAAAATAACAGTAAGATTGAAAAAGTTTGTCTTGAGGTAATGGAAGATAATCTAGGTGCAATCCAGTTATATAAGAATCTAGGCTTCTTTGAAGAGGGTAGAAAAGCAAAGGGTGTAAAATTGGATGATAGCTATCAAAATTTAATATTAATGGCTTTATTCGTTTAAAATCGAACACTAATTTCAATATAAAAAGAGGATCTTCATAGTCATCTCCCTGTTAAGTAGACAGTAATAGAAATCCTCTTTTTATATTTATCTCACATTAGCTTGCAGTAAAAATCCCCACTGATTATAGTTTCACTTTATTTTAATCCTTTAATTAAAGGTGACGCTTCTCCACTATAGAAAATCCATAAGTCATGAAGTGATCTCGTACATCCGACATATAGTAATTTTGCATCATGCTTTGTGTTTTTGTAATGTTCCTCATCCACATCAATTAAAAGCACCGCATCAAATTCTAAACCTTTCGCTAAATAGACAGGTACTACTGATATACCACCTTCATATTTACTTTGGTTTGCTTCAATTACGTTTACCGTTAATCCTGCATTTGTTAATTTCACATATATATCACGGCATTCATCTTCTGTTCTTCCGATTACCGCAATTGTTTTCACATCTGCATTTTGCAAATGTTTTACCGTCTTCACAATTTCAGTAAATTGATTTTCTGTATGAATTACTTTCACATCTTCTCCACTGCGGAAGACTGGTGTTGCGAGTCCTACTGGGATTTCTGCATTTTTAATTATTTCATTTGCAAATTCAATAATTTCTTTTGTAGAACGATAACTTCTTGTCAATTCATAATAACCGGTTTCTTGGAATACTTCCTTAAAAGCATTCCAATCTTCAATTCCTTGGTAATCATAAATCGCTTGCGATAAATCACCTAATATAGTGAAAGAATTACCTAATGTAATTTCTTTTAATACATAAACTTGGAAAGGCGAAAAATCTTGCGCTTCATCAATAACAACGTGATGAAACTTCTGCCCGATTTCAATCCCTGTTATACGATGATGTATGTATATTAAAGCTGGTAAATCTTCTACATACACTTCTTTTTTACGACAACTCTTTTCTGTTTCTTTAACAAGTTCTTCAGGTAATACCTCGAGTATTTCTTTACTTTTTACTATTGAACTATACAGTGAAAGAGCACTCATTTTCGGCCAAAACTTCATATATGCGTTCAGTCTCTTAGTCGCTTCTTTTTTAAGTAATTTTTTCTCGTTTGTTTCCCCGAATTTTTTAAGTTCAATTTCAATCCAGCGCTTCATTCGTCCTACTAATCGTTCTCTTCTTTTCTGTAAAGGATAATGTTTATATTCAACTTGCATCCATTTTTTAATATCTTCTACTGGAATAATCGCTCTATCCCACGCCTCAAAATCTTTTGTCGGAACTAACTCATTTTCAAATTGGATCATTCTCTCTTCAATAAACGTCTTAAATTCCAACGTACCCTTTAATTTACCTAGCATTACCTTCTTTTCATCACGATTAATTGAAAATGCTTCTTTCAATTTTTCTTCTGTCTGCTTTAGTTTCACTGAATCATCTAACGTACGTAATGCCCAATCCAGAAACGTTGTTTGACTAATATTCCCTACACCTAATTCAGGAAGTACACTCGAAATGTAGTCTAAAAACAGACTATTCGGCGCAAATACGATCATTCTTTCTGCTTCTAGTTGTTCACGATATTCATAAATTAAAAAAGCAAGGCGATGTAAAGCAATTGTTGTCTTTCCGCTCCCTGCAACCCCTTGAATAAGTAATGGTAAATTTCTTTCCGCTCGAATAATATCATTTTGTTCCGATTGAATCGTTGAAACAATATCCTTTAGCTTATTATCTTTATTCTCACCTAATCGATATAGAAGAAAATCATCGGCATGCGATACATCTTCATTTCCTTTTACATATGTATCAACAACACGTTCAAGTTCTCTTTTTCGAATGGAAATGTTTCGTTTTAAATACACATCACCTTCTACTAACCCATCTGGTGATTGATAAAATGCTAATTCTTCTCCACCGGTAAATGAATAAAACATACTTGCGACAGGCGCCCGCCAATCAATAATGATTGGCTTCATCGTGTCCATATCCGAAACCCCTACTTTTCCGATATAAATCGGCATAACTTCTTCTTTTCCATCTTCCTGAAAATCTAACCTTCCAAAGTACGGCTCTTGCACACCAATACGTAAGTTTTGTCTATTAGACTCCCTCATACTTTCAAGAATTTGCTCTTTAAAATCTTCTCCATAATAAACCGGGGTTTTTTCAAGCTTATCCAATTGCTCATCCATCGTATGTAAAGTATCCTTCATTTTTTGTAACTCACCTTCAAATATGTTGCTCATTTCGACGATTCCCTCCTGTCCGTTCTAATTTTTCAGTCGAAGTATCATTGTATTAAAAACCCAATCATAAAGTCAATAGTTTCCGTTTAAATTTTCCGAAAAAACTTATTTTTCATCTTTCTAATTTAAAAAGAATATGCAACATCTAAATCACACAAATACACATATAGTATAGTGATGCATACAAAAGATACTACTTTCTATTTGTCTCCTATTTAATTTATCTATTAACAAATATTGTAAAAATTAAAGACTTTAATCAATGGGCGTTTTACTGCCAACAAATAGTAGGATAAATAAAAGTAAAGGAGGCTCTTCAAATGAATATTTTGAATCTATCTCAAGATTAAATATGCTTCTATCTGGCTGTATCCTTATGGTTTGTTGGTCAATTATGTATGTTGAAATATATAGACTTACAAAATCCGTCTGGTCATGTGTTATCATGCATGCAATCGAGGATGCTGTTCCTACTGTTTTAGTTACAATAACAGGGATTATTACTCTTACAAACAGTAGTGATTTTTGGTTAAATCCTACTAGCGGGGTCGCTGCTACTGTTTTATTTCTCGGAATTGGAATCGTACTAAGAACTATAAGAATAAAAAGAGAACGACAATTATTCACACAATAAAAAGCAGATAATGAATTCGTCATTATCTGCTTTCCAATTTTTAAAACTACCTTATTATATTTTTTGATACATAAGCCAGTCTCCAGATTCTATCACTTTCTTTAACATCTTTTTATCCTGAGCGATATACACATATGCCTCAATTTCCCTATAAGCAACATATACTGTTTGCGTGATTCGATTATATAAATCAGTCTCCGCATTGCCTTTATATTCTTCTAGTTCATCTAACTTACACAATATCTCATCATTTACTACATAAATTTCTCCATACACCTGTTCTTCAATCGAATAAGTCATGGCCGGATATCCTTCGTTCGTATCAAATAATTTTCCATATGTCCAAGCTCTGTCTGCGATGCATGTTGCACCTAGCATATAATGAGCATTCGTTTGTCCTCTTCTTAACGTTCCATAAACGAAAACATGATACATAAATTCTTATCCCCTTTATATGCCTCTACTTTCTTATTTGTAAATAAGCACGAATCATAAAGTAACTCACTTCATTCGGAAGCTGTTCTTTAATAGATTTCAGACCACCATCTGCATTTTGAACGGCAGTTTCAATAAGAGATTCATACTCTGCTGGAACAAAGCTTTGCCAATCTACTTCCATTCCATCCTCATAGCAGCGAATTAAATGGTTTTCGATTGTTTGTCTTGATAAGTTACGTTCTTTTGCAATCTCATTCAAATCAATACCTTGTTTATACATTTCATACGTTTCTAAATGAGAATTTGCGGACGCTTTTCCTGACTTTTTACGCTCTGAAACTACTTCTGTCTTAATCGTTTCAGCATAATTTGGATTTTCCTTAATAAAATGCTGAACTGCTTGTAAGAAGTGCGAGCCATATTTCACAAGTTTGTGTTCTCCGATACCTTTTACCGTCAACAATTCGGAATCACTTTGCGGCATTTTCACACACATATCTTTTAATGTTTGGTCAGAGAAAATAACGAATGGCGGTACACCTTCTCCTTGTGCAATTTCTTTACGTACTTCACGAAGCACTTCAAATAAAGGATGGTCTTGAACAATTTGTCTTGTCTCTACTCGTTCTTTTCGTAAAACATTCTCTTTACCAAGTAATACTTCTTTCCCTTTTTCAGTTACTTTTAACGTCGGATAAGTGCCATGTTCAACTGCAATTAACTCGTCTGAAATTAAAAACTCAATAAACTCACTGACCTCTTTTACACTACGGTTCGATAAAAGCCCATACGTTGGTAAAGTATGAAAATTAAATTCAATAACTTTCTTATTCTTCGACCCAGTTAATACTTGCGCTATCATTTGCTTTCCAAAGCGTTGGTTCGTTCTAATCATGCATGATAAAACCATTTGTGATTCTCTTGTCACATCGATGCTCTCGCGATTGTCTGTACAATTACCACAGCGTCCACAATCTTCTTTCGGTTCTTCTCCAAAGTATTGCAAAATGAATGATTGTAAACATTGTTCTGTATGACAGTAATCGGTCATATTTTGCAATTTTTCAAGTTCATTTGAAAAACGTGATTCTCCAGTTGATTGATCAATTAAAAAACGCTGTACTTGTACATCTTGAGAAGAATATAACAATATACATGTACTATCTAATCCGTCACGACCAGCACGTCCTGCTTCTTGATAGTAACTTTCCATATTTTTTGGAAGCTGATAATGAATTACGTAACGAATATTCGATTTATCAATACCCATCCCGAATGCAGATGTTGCTACCATTACACTTACTTCATCTCGTAAAAAGAGTTCTTGTTGCTCATTTCGATCAATATCACTCATACCAGCGTGATATTTTGATACAGAAACTCCTGCCTTCATTAAATCTTCATATAACTGATCGACTACTTTTCTAGTAGCTGCATATATAATCCCAGATTCCTTTTGATTTTGACGAATATAATCCGCCAAATATGCATTTCGATCTTGCCCTTTAATAACAGAAAACGATAAGTTTTCACGCTCAAACGTTGTCATAATTGTATTTTCTTGATTAATTTCAAGTGTATTACAAATATCATCACGTACTTGCGGTGTTGCTGTTGCTGTTAATGCTAATACGAGCGGCTTTTCTGGAAGATAATCTAATATGCGATGTATATGTAAATAACTTGGACGGAAATCATGTCCCCACTGTGAAATACAGTGTGCTTCATCAATCGCAATCATAGGGATTTTCATATCGATAAGTTGGTCAACAAACTCCATCGAATCAAGACGCTCAGGCGCCACATAAAGTAACTTGTAATGTCCTTGTTTCGCTAATTGAATTCGCTGATTTGCTTCTGCAATAGATATAGAACTATTAATATATGTAGCTGAAATGCCATTCTGTACCAATGTATCTACTTGATCCTTCATAAGTGATATTAGAGGCGATATAACCAACGTCGTTCCTTCAAATACTAATGCCGGAATTTGATAACAAATCGACTTACCGCCACCGGTTGGCATAATACAAACCGTATCTTTCCCATCTAGTACATTTTTAATTGTTTCATCTTGTCCTCTTCGAAACGAAGAATAACCAAAGTAGGACGCTAAAAGTTCTTGTGCTTTAGTAAACAAAAAAGAGTCACCTGCTTTTCTTTATCTTTCATCTACTTCTATTATATCAATCACTTATGCGACTTGAAAGGGATGATTAGATGCTTATTGTTTTTTCATTATTCTATGTTTCTTCACTTATTTAATATGAATTAGCATCATTATTTTATATGTTTTACAGCATTTATAACGTAAATCCAGTACACAAGAAGAAAGATTTTCAATTTAAATGTTCATTTTATTTCCCTTTCTTGAATACTACTAATCGTATACATATAAATTCAGGAGGTTACTATATGAATCATCGTAATATGAGTTCCATCAAGGCAAAAACGAAAACACAAAAGCCCCAATTCTCTAATAATGATGCGTGGAAATATGAATCATACTATAAGTATCAGGCATTATTCTCTTATAAAAAGCTTTTTAATTTTCTTTCTCAACTTTTTAGACGTTAATATATGCACAAAAAATATATTATTCACAGAAGTTTTCTCAATATTAAACGTATAGACTTACTACAATTGAATTGTTAACATATATAATAATCTGTTGGATAAACCCCTTAAGTTGACCTGCTTATATTAGCAGGTCTTTTTCATAATTACATACTTCTGTGCACCTCAATCTCACTTCCACTTCTTTTCTCCATTTTATAACCATATTTAAATCCCAACAATTAATGATAATCATAAATTGTTGGGATTTAAATTGTTCACATATAATTATGCAATTCTTCTTTCTCAATACACAAAAGTCATTTTACTTGTTACTATAAAAGTACTCCAGATGAGTTTTTGCTCATCGACATTATCTAGTTATTGGGACCTGCCGCGGGAAGCAGGTCCCTTTGACTGTATTAAGGTACCAATTTCATTTGGACACATTTACCAGGTTTTTTCAAAAGAATTTTATGATAACATTACGTAGTCGAGTCCGACATCTCGGCAATACCCTTTTGAGGGTCTGCAACTTCCCTTGCAGACCCTATTTTACTTTATATTCACTTTATTCATATATACCACAACATCATTCACCTAATTTCTCCATTTCAAATTCCCTAAAAATAATCTAGGACACGTAACTAAAAATAAATGTTTATCATACTTTGAGTTATACATGTTCAAAGGAGTGTTACTATTTATGTATTCTTATTGGCAATCGTATTACTCCCCCTACCATAACCCTTATGTAAACTATGATTTATCCGTACGGAACTACCGAATTAGTAAAAATGAGAATTTTTTAAAAGGGTATATGCGTTCTTTATGGGAACAACACGTCGCTTGGACGAGATTGGCTATTGTAAGTATAGTATTTAATTTACCAGATGTTAACGTTACTGTTGGGCGACTTCTACAAAACGCAACACATATGGGACTATCACTTGAACCATTTTACGGTGAAGATGCAGTGAAAAAATATAGTGCATTAATTAAAGATCACTTAGTAATTGCAGCGGATCTTGTTAAAGCTGCAAAAGCTGGTAATCAAAATGCAGCGGCCGCTATAGAGAAAAAATGGTACGCTAATGGTGACGCAATTATTGAATTTCTTAACAGTATCAACCCATATATAGATAAAGAAGAATTTAGAAAAATGTTTTATGAACATTTAGCACTAACGAAAGCAGAAGCACTTGCCTTCCTAAATAAAGATTATGAAGCAGGAGTAGAACTTTACGATAAAATTGAAAAAGAAGCATTAGAAATGGCCGACATGATAACAAACGCAATCGTAAAACAATTCCCGCAAGTATTTCAATAAAGTGAAACTTTAATCAGAGTAGGTATTACTACTAAGTAATACTTGATAAAAATAAGTCGATTTCCCAACATAAATCGGCTTATTTAGTTTTCTCTCCATGATATTTCACCTCTCCTCTTTACATTTAGCTTATATCGATATATTTTATTAATATCCGTTTTTTATAGGAGGAAATAGTTTGATTAACGCGATTGGTCTAGTTTTTATACTTACAAATAAACACGAGAAAAAAAAGAAAGTTTACTTAAATGAAAAATTTGCACTAATAGATATTATTGATTCTAAAGAAGTATTTGATGATAAAGGGAATCCTTTAGTAGAACTAACATGTAAATACAGTATATATTTAGATGAAAAATATTATTGTAAATCTCTCGATGATTATACTGGACAAGTATTTCCTTTCTTAAGTGCAAAAATAGGAAAAGGTCTTCTAAGAAACTTAAACTACTACTTTTCTTACGTTGATGCCTATGATAAGAAACCACCAGTTAAAGAAATAAGACCACTTATGAAACAAGTAACTAACAGATAGCCAAAAATACAAAAAAGAAAGCATCTAACTCTGGATGTTTTCTTTTTTATTGAAAATTCATTAACTTTCATACTCTTCTAAAAGTCTGTATCCAAGCATATTTTAAATTAAAAACATTGGAGGATTAGAGTGAATGAAATACTCAGAAACAATTATAAGCAAACGACTTCGAATACTTAAAATGACGGGTATGTTTTTCATACTAGTGTTAATAGCATGGATTGGCTATACAAAATTACTTTATGAAAACGGCTTTCTTCAAGAAAAAAAGAATTCAGTAGAAGTAATGAACACTAGCATTACAGGAGAAATAGAGCAGCTTTTTCATATAAACTTGCAAGGTTATCGAAAAACAAGCCTTGATGCTGTTATAGAAGCCAGTAAAACCGATCCAAGTGAACTATCCTTAATTGAACTAGTCAACAAATCCTGTTCGCGAGATTGCATAGGTGAACCAGTTACATATGTAAACTCAAACAATGGATATATCTTTTATAAGGAATCTAATGGAACTAATGTAGCTATAACGGTTAAAAAGAAAGACACATGGGTAATTGTAAAGAAATCTGTTCAAGATGGAATATAATCACCCCAAAAAAGAGTACGCATCGTACTCTTTTTTATTATTAATACCCTTCCTCTTCATGCCTACAATGGCATTTCGCTTTTGTTTTACAATGACATTTTTCACACTCACACTTCGGTTTCTCTTTGCAACAACACTCGTGAAAATCATTGCGCTTACATCTACATCTCCCAAACATTAAATCATCCCAAAATTTATTACAATCTTGAAAATGTCCACAATGACAAGTATTTCTCATAAATATGCTTCCTCCTTGATAGAATTCATCATATTCTATGTTTGAAAGTATACAAAGGCTTGTTTATTAGTCTATTTTCTCCATATTATAAGTAGAGTTAAAAGATTAAATAAAAATAAAAACCGTCACATGACGGCTCTTATTTTTATTTAGCAAACTACTCTTTTGTATAAAAATATTTAATTCCTTTCATATCTAACCAAGCAGTTGCTTTGTCCAGTTCGTTCCCTTGACGATAATCTGTTTCGAAATACACAAGCCCTTGGTTATCTCCACGAGATATTATTTTAGAAGTATATCCAAGCTTATCCATCATTTGAATCATGTCAGAAATTAAATTTACACCAAATTCATAAGTAACTACTTTGTTATATTTATTCACTATAATTCCAACCCCTTCTTGTTTTTTTATCGGCTCAACAATTTGATTTGTAAACCAAGCTAACGGCTTATTTCCAATCAGCTTATTTAAATCACACTTGCCGATACCAGCCACATTGCCTGTCTCTGTGTATTGCCAAATATCACATGGATACGCCGGTTTGTTACCACCATAACGAGGAATCCATACAAAATCACAATTGACATTTGCCATTCCAAATGGAGCATACATATGATGAGCAATATATAAACCGACTTTCTTAGCTCCTAATCTGCGTAATTCATCAATAAAAGCTTGTGCACCCGCTCTCATATCGTTCATTGTTCTTACTTCTACGTCAGCTACCCAAACTGTTGCATTTTTATCACCACGGTTCCAAAAGTCTCTTGCTTCTATCCGTGCATCCTCTACTGAAACGAAACGACAGAACGCATAATTACCAAACGGAATATTCCTTGCTTTCATTGCTTGTACATAATTTTTATATAAAGGATCTACATAGTTTGAACCATCTTGCACACGTACAATTACGAAATCTAATTGTGGTGCTGCGATATCCCAGTTAATGTCGCCATTCCATTTCGAAATATCTACAATATAACCCATTATTTAACATCTCCTTTTTCATTATTATATTCAAAGCTTGTTTTTTTGTTATTATCAACTAATAAATAGTATGAGAGGTATTATATTATTGGGTAATAATTTAAAATTCGGCTTATGTATTGAGAAAACAAAATATTATTACGGGTTTAATAAGTAAAGATTTACAAAACTCTAAACTATATAAAGTGAAACGATAATTAGTAGGAGGCTACGAGCAGTGTAATTCCCACCTAATTTCTTAGCTTCATCCGAATTTTGAGGTGAGAATTTTACCGCCCACAAATAGCTTGATAAATAAAACCACCTTTCTGACAGGTGGTTTTGTGTACTAATTTACATATAAATTGTCCATATTTTTATAGTTACTTAATATACTTGTTAACTAAAAATAAGACAATTTTTAGTTTTTAATCAAACCAATTTTCGTTTTATCTCACGTACTCATAGTACCATTTACGTGCATCTAACCAAGCTGTAAATTTATCGATATTCCCGGACGGATAGCCATTCGTTATAGCATAACCAATGCCATCTTTTTGAACGACAATTTGTCCATCAATACCCGCATCAACCATAGCTTGAGCCAAAGCTTGTAAATTACTAAATGCTACACCACCAGTTTTTACTTTGAGCAAATTCGCTGCACCTCCTCCAGTTTGTCCTGTAAGAGCAAATACAATAGAATTAGCGATTTTATCAACATTCCATTTTGCCATGTCGGATTCATTATCAATAAACCCTAATTCAATAAGAATAGCCGGTGCCTTCGTTCCATTTAATACTGCTAAATCTGTACGTTGTTTCGCACCTCGATCACGCCATCCAATATCTTTTGCTAGTTGAGCTGAGATTTTAGCCGCCAAATCTTTCTGATCATAATATAAAACCTCAACACCCTGTCCATTTCCATCACTTGCATTAAGATGAAAAGAAATAACTAAATCCACAGCATGGGAATTGCTATTCCGAATGATATTATTTAAATTTTGTGATTGAGTTGCCCCTACCTCGTCCGTATCGTCATAAACCGTGTGTCCTAGGGCTCTTAACTTAGCCGCCACGGCATCTTTAACTTGCCTATCTAGAACGTGTTCTTTCCGATTCCCGAAATTAGCACCTTGAACAATACTATTGTGTCCTCCGTGCAAACTATATCTAGCCATTATTCATCAACATCTCCTTTCTTAATATCTTATTCAAAACTTGTCTTATTGCTATTCCCACTTACAATCTTAACTGTGCCCATATGTCCTATATTTTCTAAAAGTGACGCAATTTGTTTTCGATATAAAAAAGCTATCGCTTCATAAATCGAATGATTTATTCTCTAAATTACTTTTACATGAATGACGACACGAACAAAAAAGCATCACCCTTTCGGCGATGCCTAAAAACTCTATTTTACTTTTCAGCTCCCTAAATAAATAGAGTTTAAAATCACTGAAACTACACCTATATTTCCTCCCCTTCCTTCACAGCTTCTTTCAACCTCTGCAACATATACCCAATTCCTTTACACCCCTCTAGCGGATATGTAATCATTTCTTCTGGATATAACTTTGTCACTACTTTTTTATGCTTCTTCCCTGCTAGTAAGACGATTTCGTCAAACTGTAGTAAACTTTTATCTACCATCTGTTTTTGTAATTGCTCTATACTTATTACCTCATCGCTTTTTGAATCAAATGCAAGATCATAGTTTTCTAATACAATATCACTTGGTCTTAAAAATCCATGTTTCGCTGATAATATAACCCAGTTTTCGAAAAACATAGTTGCGTACGCCTGACATGCTTTTCCGAACGGACTAATATATACATCTTTTGCTTCCATCGGTCCGTAGTCTGAATGTTTATCCCAAATTTTCTTTTTTCCGCATGGAATTATACATAGCCTTTTCATATATATTTCTACTCCCTTTACTTTGGTAAATAAAATTCGTTATTTTGTACATTTTTTTCTCGAAATACTATATAATAATTCTGAAAGTTAAAATTACACATTTTACCATATGCGTACTATAGAATACTCTCATTGCAAATATTATAATACCATAAAAAATTTTTCATTTTTTCTTCAAAATAATGAAACTAAATTATAATACAAGTATGTATTAATAAAACAATAAGGGAGGTTCATAAAAATGAAAAATATTATCCCTGCACTATTAGTCTATTTTATCGTTTGCGTTATTTCCGTTATCATCCCAGCATCTGAAGGCTATAATTATGTCGGCTGGAAGTTATTTGTTGGGCAAGTGTATGCGATACCTATTTTCTTCATTACTACGATAATCACATTTTATATAAACAAGAAAAAATCTTACGAATAAACGATTATAAGGATAGCTAACGCTATCCTTATAATCGTTTATTCGTTAATCAAAACTTTATATCCTTTCTTCTAAAAAGTTAAACGCAACATCTGTATTTCAGCGTTTAAACGCAGTTCCTCCGAAATCCAGCTCTCTAATTTTGAAACAGATGCAATATTTTTTCAAAAAGCCCCTGTAATTTACTTTTCAATACTTCCATATCATTAAGCATACACAATGCGACTGTTTAAAAGTTAAAAATTTCTGCTTATTATAAATAAAAAAGGACAAGTAGCCAATCTGACTACTTGTCCTTACTGTTCATCTGTACGCAATACGATTAAGCTTGGAATGCTTCTGTTAATACTGGTACGATTTGTTTTTTACGAGATACAACACCTTTTAAAGTAGCTGTATTGTTTTCTAGTGATACGTTGTATGCTTTCTCAACAACGTTTGCTGCTTTACCGATCGCAAGACCGACAGAATCGTTAGTTAAGATATCAGTTACAACGAATAAGAATAGGTCTAAACCTTTTTCTTCTACTACTGCAGAAATTACTTTTTCAAGTTCCGCTTGGTGTACAAGAACGTCGTTTGTATCAACAGCGTTTACTTGTGCGATTTCAACTTTCGCATTACCCATTTGGAATTCTTTAGCATCAAGAGAGATTAATTGCTCCATTGTTTTTCCGCTTAAGTCAGCACCAGCTTTTAACATTTCTAAGCCGTAGTTATCTGCATCTACACCAGCGATTTCCGCTAATTCACGAGCAGCTGCTACATCTTGTTCTGTGCAAGTTGGAGATTTGAATAGTAAAGAATCTGAAATGATTGCAGATAACATTAAACCTGCAACTTCTTTACGAATTGTTACGCCATTTTCTTTGTACATTTTGTTTAAGATTGTAGCTGTACAGCCAACTGGCTCACAACGATAGTATATAGGATCGCTTGTTTCAAAGTTAGCAATACGGTGATGGTCAATAACTTCTAACACACGAACTGATTCGATATCGTTAGCACTTTGTTGACGCTCGTTATGGTCAACTAAAATAACGTTGTCCACTTCGCTTGCTACTGTCTCAACAAAACGCGGTCCTTCTACTTTAAAATAGTCTAACGCAAATTGAGTTTCACCGCTGATTTCGCCTAAACGTACAGGCTCAGCATTCATTCCTAATTCTTTTTTCAATTCTGCATAAGCAATTGCAGAACAAATTGCATCTGTATCTGGGTTTTTATGCCCGAAAACTAGTACTTTTTCCATGTTTTCCACCTCTTCATGAAAAGGATATCTTAAAGAAGCAAATATGACAATATTTAAAGCATATTTTTTTATAAATAATTGCACTTTCTCCTATATTTTTCATCATTTTCATAAAAAAAATCATCTAAAATGAATTAGATGATCGAAATGTATGTTTCAATTAAAATAATGTAGGAGCTTGCACTACATTGTTAAAAGCGAATTTTGAGGATAAGCCATTATTCAAAAGGTTTACATCTATAACTTGATAAAACGCATTTCCAGTGTCTGCAATTTCCCAAACAGCTAAAATAAGATGGTATCCACTACGGTCAGTTGGTACATTCGCTTCGTGCGTAACTGTTGTCCCTGGTCTAGCTCCACCGTCATTTTTCACATAGAATGGCACTAAATCTAAATCTGATCGCGTCAAAGGTTTATTGGGATTCCAACCTTTTTTCGTAATATAGTATTTCCACTCTTTCGTACTATGAGGAGCCGTTAGTTTCCACTTGAATGTATTCGTCCCGCCATTTAACGTAACTTTCTTCCACCTATCTACAGTTTGAACATCTAAAGCGGGAAAATGACCAGCCCCTGCAATTTGTCCATCAGAAGGTCCTAGTTGCGGAAATCCACCTATTCCTTCTACGCTTTGAGGTTCATATTGAATCGGTCCACAATTTACATTTACCCCTTGCTTACATAAATAAGATCGGCTCGCTGGTGATTCTACATATCCATGAGCTGAAGCCTTTTCTGAAAATCCAAATGTTAATAATCCCGTAAGTAATACGCCACCACTTAAAATAACTTTCTTCATCTTTTGTAAACTATTCTTTTTCATTCTTTCATCCCCTTCCCATAATAAAGCGAAAATAACTATAGTTGGCTAGTCATCTTCTCTACATTTATTATAAGACAAGAATCATTACTAAAAGAACCCTCTAAAAACTTTCTCAAATTCATTTAGTGCGTTAATTAGATTATAATTAACTATTTTAACACCGCCAGAAAAATATAGACGGTGTTAAAAATAGTCGTTTATTATTCACTTACTAATAATTAAGCACTCTCCCCGTTTGATTATAACTTAAATGTTTTTATAATAAAGAACCGTAGCATCTAACTTTCCATTCGTAGAAATTGCATACCCTGGTATTGTTCCAACTTCTTGGTAGTCTAGTGATTTGTACAATTTATTGGAAGGATCTCCTTCTCTTGTATCTAATACTAAAAGAGACCTGTTTTCTTGCTTTGCTCGTTCCTCTGCTTTTTGCATAAGCGATCGTCCAATACCGTTTCGTCTAAAGTTTGGATGAGTCATTAATTTGCAAATCTCGGCTCTATGAATTCCGTTAGGCTTAGTAACTAATTGTAATTGAATACTCCCTGCTACTTCGTTGTTTATTTTAGCCACATACAATATCACTTCTGGCGCTAATACTGTTTGCCAATACTTTGTTGCATCTTTTTGTTCCAGTGGAGGCAAAAAACCAATTGATGCCCCATCATTTACAACCATTTTCAAAAGTTTCGAAAGTTCTTCTATATCATTTTCTAGTTTCTTAATTTCTTCAATTACTAAATTCCGCATTACTTTTCCCCCTTTTGTTTCATTGTAACAATTTTTAAAGAAGGAATAATGAAATAATAAGAGGAATTTATAGTTAAGATATGATTTTTTGTGAAAGGATAACGATATGAAATATATATTAGATAGAACGTACGCAAAAGAATTACTCGAATGGGCATATGAACAAAACCCGGGCCCTTGGTTTGAACATTCACTACATGTTGCTCATGCAACTGAAAACATAATTATAGAACTTATAAAAAAAGGGTACAAGCTAGATGCTGACATAGCATATAACGCTGCCCTTTTGCATGATATCGGAAGATACAAAGGTTTTACCAAATCGGTCATTCATTCCTATGATGGTTATATGTATATGAATGATTTAGGGTATACAGGAAACGCTGTTATTTGTGTGACACACTCATTCCCATGCAAAAATGAACATATAGATATCGCAGCGGAATGGAGTCTCGTTCCTGACCATATGAGAAGCCGGTTAGTTGAAATATTAAATGAACATTGTAACTACGACTTATACAATAAAGTAATTACTCTTTGTGACGCTCTTGCTGATGCGGATGGCTTTACTACGTTGGAAAGAAGATTAATTTCTGTTGGTTTGCGTCATGGTACAACATCTCATACATCTTTACATTGGAAAGGGTTTTATGCGATTAAGAAAGAATTAGAAGCTTTAATCGGTAAGAGTATATACACAGTTCTTCCTGATGTAGAAAAATCTATTTATGAAGATATAGAATATTAAAGTAAATACAAATTGAAAACGATAAACTTTGTATGTATGTTTCTAAAAGACTCTTTCAAAAATGGAGGGATTTCTTATTAGTAAAATAGGATTTGACTTGATAAACCTTGAGGGGAATTTTGAATTTGGATATGAAGATATAAAAAAGATTTCTATAAGATGTAAATTTTCTAACTGTTCACATACAAACGAACCAAACTGCGCGGTTAAAAGAGCTATCTCTGACGGTGCTCTTTCTGAAGAAGTAGTTAACAGTTACTATAGAGATTTTAATGAGGCACATTATGTTTCTAAACAGAAAAATAAAACAAAAGCCATTGATTATATGAAGCAATTGAAGCTTTTTACAAAACCTTAAAATTAAATAAATAGTTGTTATTTCTCATTCCTACTAAATTTAAAATTCTCCCATTATTGTATAACCATAAATTGAACCCATCCTAGATAATTTTTATACTCAAATTTAATTTCACATAAAAAACGTTTTAAACATAAAGTTTAAAACGTTTTTTTATTCAATGCTTTTGATTTTTCAATTCTGTTAAACACTCTTGCACTAAAGTTACCGCTTGACTCATCGCAGCTCCGCCAGCAAATGCTGCTGAAACACCACATGCTTCTAGAATCTCTTTATCCGAACATCCTTGATCAAGACAACCTTTTGTATGATAAATTGTACAATACTCATCTTGCGTTGCTAAACTAATTCCTAATGCAATAAGTTGTTTTTCTCTTTTTGTTAAAGAACCCTCTTGAAAACAAGCTTGCGTGAACGTATTATATGTCTCAGCGATTTCAGGAATTTGATTTGTAAAACTACCTATACCTTCTTTATAATGATGTAGAATATCATTTATCGAACTATGTTGCTCATGTTCCATCTTATTCCCTCCAGTCATATTATCCATACTTATTGTAGTATGTGATGAAATGGAGGCAATATACCTTCTTTTAAATTAAGAATTTTCAATTAATTTTAGTTATAATTTTAAATTATCATCGACAATAACTTTTTCTCTAGAACTTTTTCTTTCAACCTCTTTACTTCTTTCTTCCCAAAATGTTAATCCTTCAATCCCCACATTTTTAGGATTAAATACTGGATCTTTCCCTTCTTTTTTCTGCGTTTCATAATCTTTTAACACTTTTAATGCGGTTTTACTTAAAAGTAAGATTGCGATTAAGTTTAACCATGCCATACTACCGATTCCTAAATCTCCAAGATTCCATAAAAGCGACGCTGATTCAACGCTACCGATGTAAACCATAATTAAAAATCCAAATTTTAAAACTGGTTTTAACCAGCCATACTTCAGTTGACGATCTAAATAAGTAAGTGTCGTTTCAGCGATATAGTAATAAGCGAGTAACGTTGTAAATGCAAAAAAGAAAATCGCAATTGAAATAAATATTGGACCAAACCCTGTTATCACAGTTTCAACTGCTTGTTGTGTATAAATTGGACCAGCTTCCACATTTCCTATGTTTTGTACAATGGCGGTTTTCCCTTCAGGTATAACATTATACATACCTGTTATTAAAATCATAAGAGCTGTCGCTGTACATACGACAATTGTATCGATATATACGGAAAACGCTTGAACTAATCCTTGTTTTGCGGGATGCGATACTTCAGCAGCCGCCGAACTATACGTCGCTTCTCCGACACCAGCAACGTTTGAAAATACAGCGCGTTTTACGCCCCATGCAATAGCTGCACCAACAATTCCACCAAACATTTCATTTACACCAAATGCGCTAGAGAAAATTAAAGCAAACATACTTGGAATCTCCGTTACATTCGCAATTAATATGATACATGTAACAATTACATAACCAATTGCCATAAATGGAACAAGCATTTGAGAAACGCCAGCAATTCTCTTTACACCACCAAAAATAATTGCTGCTAGTAACACGACTAAAAATATACCAGTTATATATTTGCTAATACCATTAGAGTTTTCAAATCCAACTGCGATACTACTAGATTGAATACCTGGTAATAACACGCCATATGAAAGTGTTACAACTACTGCTACAATGACTGCAAACCATTTCATTTTCAAACCTTTCTCAATGAAATATGGAGTACCGCCGCGATATTCATTCCCTACTTTACTTTTGTATACTTGAGATAATGTTGATTCTACAAACGCGCTCGCTGCCCCTAACAAAGCCATTACCCACATCCAAAATACAGCTCCAGGACCGCCGAAAGCAATTGCTGTCGCTACCCCTGCAATATTACCAATTCCAACTCTTCCTGATAAGGCTAAACAAAATGCCTGAAAAGATGATATTCCCGTCTCTGAACTCTTTCCTTCAAATAATAGTTTAATCATCTCTTTAAAATAACGGATTTGCAAAAAGCGTGTTGCAATCGTGAAATATACGCCTGCCCCTAATGCAAAAACAACTAAACCGATACCCCACACTTGCCCTACTAACCATTCTACTAAATTCTCCATCCAAATCCCCCTTATCATTCTTTGGAAAAGCAATTTTGTATATAAAAAAAACGGACAACTATTATCAAACTTTCTAGTTGTCCGCATCTTTCATTATTTCATCCCTCAATTTTTATCAGTAAAACGCCCTATTACTTTATATTTACCCAAACACTTTTCACTTCTGTATAATTATCAAGCGCATATGAACCTAATTCGCGGCCGATACCAGATTGTTTATATCCACCAAATGGTGTAGCTGCATTTTCTAAGTTATAATCATTAATCCACACTGTTCCTGCTTTTAATTTATTTGCTACTTGATGACCCGTTTTGATATTTTGCGTCCATACACCCGCAGCAAGGCCATAGGATGAGTTGTTCGCTCGTTCAATTACTTCTTCTGTCGAATCAAATGGAAGTACGACAACAACTGGTCCAAATATTTCTTCCTTAACGATTGTCATATTGTCTGTAACATCTGTGAATATAGTTGGCTTAACGAAATAACCTTTTTCAAGCGCACGTTCGCCACCAGCCGCAACTGTAGCACCTTCTTTCTTCCCTTGCTCAATATAATTTAACACACGCTCTTGTTGTTTCTTAGATACGAGTGGACCCATTTCCGTTCCTTTCTCCATACCTGCTCCAAGTTTTACGTTGTTCGCCATTTTCACAAGTGCATCTACTACAGTTTCATAATGTTTACGATGAACAAATACACGTGATCCTGCGCTACAATTTTGACCGTGGTTATACATAATACCTTGGAATGCACCATTTATCGCTTCTTCCAAGTCCGCATCTTCTAAAATGATATTTGGTGATTTTCCGCCAAGCTCTAACGTTACATGCTTAATCATTTCTGCAGATTGACGCATAATATACTTTCCTGTAACAGTAGATCCTGTAAAAGCAACTTTATCAATGTCATGATGATTTACAATTGCAGCCCCTGCTTCAGGACCAAAGCCTGATACAAAGTTTACAACGCCGTTTGGAAATCCAGCCTCTTTAAAGAGTTTCGCTGTATATAGTAAAGATAAAGGCGTTTGCTCTGCTGGCTTTAATACAATCGTACAACCTGTCGCCAGTGCAGCTCCCATTTTCCAAGAAGACATAACAAGCGGAAAATTCCACGGAATAATTTGTCCTACAACACCAACAGGTTCATGTCTCGTATAATTCAAGTAATCTTTTGAAATCGGGATTGTTTGCCCAATAATTTTTGTAGCCCATCCTGCGTAATAACGATAATTTTCTACAGTCGCTGAAATATCATCATCAAGTGCTACTTGATATGGCTTTCCATTATCTAAAGCTTCTAGTTGCGCTAATTCTTCTCTATGTTCTTCAATTAAATCTGCTAATTTATAAATAAGATGCGCTCTTTCAGCAGTAGTCATTTCTGCCCACGGGCCAGATTCAAATGCAGATCTTGCCGCTTTTACTGCAGCATCAATATCCTCTTCTTGCGCTTCACATACGACTGCTAGAACCTCTTCTGTTGCTGGATTGTACGTTTCAAACGTCTTTCCGCCAATAGCAGAAACAAATTCGCCATTAATAAACATTTTAATTTCTTCATTTAAAAACGCTTCCACTTTTGGTTTCAGCTCAATATTTGTCTTTAACATTATGTTCTCCTCCTTATTTAAACAGCTGCATGAGCTGCAATATTTGATAAAATCGTTTGAAGCTTTTGATCTTCTTCTACAGTTAACCCTAGTCTTGGATAGCGAGAAGGTCCTCCCGCTTGCCCATGTAATTCCATAGAACGTTTAACGATTTGAACATATTTCCCTGATCCTTCAAGAAACTCGCAAAGTGGTAAAATAGCATCGTTTATTTCCCACGCCTTTTCTAATTCACCATTTTGAAAATGCTCATACATTTTTGTAACGAGACCGGGAACGATATTTCCTGCTACTGAAACCCATCCCGAGGCACCAACTAAATATGATTCCATAACTAAATCTTCAGAACCACAGAAGACTTGGAAAGCCCCTTCACTTTGTCTTACTAAATCTCTCGCTTTTCGAATATCTCCGCTAGATTCTTTAATATGTGTAACATTTTCACACTCTTTTCCAATACGGAGCATTAGCTCTGTACTCATATCAACACCAGAAGTAAATGGATTATTGTATAACATAATTGGTATATTTACAGAGTTTGAGATTTCTTTAAAATGAAAATAAATCTCCTCTTCCTTCGGTTTACAATAGTAAGAGTTTATAATTAATACACAATCCGCTCCGTGCGCTTCTGCATGTTTCGTATATTCAATTGTTTCTTTCGTCGTCTCTGCTGCAGTTCCAACAATAACTGGAATACGGCCATCAATTTCTTTCAACACGGTTGCTACCATTTTAAATCGTTCTTCTTTTGATAAACTTACAAATTCTCCTGTACTTCCATTAATGATGATACCTGCAACGTTTTGTTCGATAAAGTAATTTACATTTTGCTTTACCCCATCCCAATTAATTTCCTGAAATTCATCCATCGGTGTTATTAATACTGGAAATGCCCCTTTAATTTTTTGCATATTTATCTCTCCCTATCACATTTTATTTTAATAAGAAACCTGCCGGAAACGGATCCGTAGGGTCTAATAGAAACGTCTGCATCCCTGTAATAAACCCTCTACTTTCAAAACGGAAAATGTATCCTAGTTCCTCCTTCTTCACTTTCTCCACAGTTATAAAACTATTAAATATACTTTCATTTTTAAAAGGTTTATCCGCCATATAATCATTTTTAAATAACGCATGAACATAGGAAACAATAGTAGAAACAAAACCTGGCGAACGTACGATAAAGTTATCTTCATGAAATGTAATCGATTTTATATGGTTCTTTTCTTTTTGCGAAGGATCTACTAAAATAAGCCTTTTTATTAGCGACTGTTTTTGTATAGCCTGCAGTGTAGCTTCTCCCCATCTTTTCAATTCAGAAATGTTTTCCATGCGAATTTCTGGCGAATACGCACCTTTTTCTACAACTGCATATACTTTATCTGCTTGTATAAGAGAATAACTTACATTACCAACCTGTAAATTTTTCTCAATCATATAGCATAGTTTGCTTTCAAACGAAACCGATATAACTTCATCATTCTCTACATACGCATGAACTAAAAATATTCCACATAACGTTTCAATTTTGTATTGATTGGACTCTCTCTTTTTTAAATACCCACTTTCGAGTAACATCGTTATTACTGCAACAATGCCTCCATAATGAAGCGGAATCGAACCTTCATGATTAAAAAATAATACAGCTGCATCCACTTCATTATAGATAGATGGAACGACAATACACCCATTCAAACCGATAAAACCACGTGGTTCATTTAATAAAAGCTTCATCTCTTCTGCTAATTCACCTGAAAATTGTTCATTTAATTGCTCCAAACTGTAGTAGTATTTGCATGGTACGTCTTTCATTACACGAAATGCCTCGCCATTTACATGTACGTCTACTGCTGTATACATTTTTTGAATGTTCATTTTATATCCTCCGTTTCATGTTCCATCGGCGGAATTAGCAAAAATCCTTCTTTAAGTGGATCCATTTCATTGTAAAAAAATCTATGCATACCCATAAGCCAAGCTGATCCCGTAATTTTCGTTATGACAGCTTCAATATTTTCAACATGTGTCGTATTCATGACATATCCTTTAAATAAAGAACCAACGATACTCTCATGAATGAACTCTTCACCAATTTCGATTTCTTTCTGAGCGTATAATACAGCTAGCTTCGCAGATGTTCCTGTACCGCATGGAGATCGATCTATTCCGCCTGGTGGTACAACAACTGTATTTTTCACATGCGCACATTCATGAGTAGGATCTGTATAAAATTCAACATGTGTTAATCCTCTTATAAACGAATACTCTGGATGAGTGATTTCAAACTTCTCATTAATTGTGTTCCTTATATGAATCGCCTTATCGATGATTGTAGATGCATTTTCTGGTACTAATTCTAGATCTACTGATTTCGCATCAATAATGGCATAAAAATTCCCTCCATACGCAATATCAGCCTCTATAGTTCCAATGTCTTTCACTTGTACAGTAATATTTTTCAATAAAAAAGCTGGTATGTTACAGAAAGATACTTCTTTTGCTTTTCCATCTTGAACAGCAATATCTACTTCAACTAAGCCAGCCGGTGTATCTAGTTTTAAAGAAGTAATCGGTTCAACTACCGGAATTAAACCTGATTCAACTAACGCTGTACATACACCGATTGTATCGTGACCACACATCGGTAAATATCCACCTGTCTCTATGTATATAACACCTATATCAGCCTCAGGATGACACGGGTCTGTTAATAATGCTCCTGACATTACATCATGACCACGCGGTTCATTCATTAACAATTTTCGAATCCAATCATACTCCTTTTTCATATGTAACATCTTCTCTACCATCGTCTCTCCAATCAACTTTGGAAGTCCACTAATTAATGTCCTCGTTGGATTCCCACCTGTGTGTGTATCAATCGTCGTAAAGGCTCTTTGTGACCTCATCCGTTTAACACCCTTTCTGTAAAACGACTCAAACGAAGTGGTTCAATAGGAATAATTGTCTCTTTTTCATTTAATAACTCTTCAATTACTTTTCCAGTAACTGCTGCAAGACTAATCCCATCACCTTCATGTCCAGCGGCAATGAAATAATTCGGAATATGTTCCACTCGTGAAATAATCGGTAAATGATCTTCCGTCCACGGACGTAAACCAGCGTAAGAACGAATTACCATCATATCTGCCATTTTCGGATAAAAACGAATTGCTCTATTTGCGATACATTTAATGACTTCATTATTTATCCTCGTATGAAATCCTACAAATTCACGACTACTACCAATTAAGAAATTTTGACTTTCAGTAGGCTCAAATACGAGCGCAACCCCGTATTTTTCAGTTAAAGCATCCACTTTTCGTTTTCCGCCAAATTTAGAAATTAAATAACCGAATTCCATTACTTTACGGCATCCTACGTGTTGTTGCCTTGAAGCTACAATAATATGCCCTTTTCTCGGTTCAATTGGTATATTTATATTTAACATCTGACCAATCTTAGGAGCCCACACACCGGCTGCATTTACAACTTGTTGTGCTGTAAAAGTTCCATTCGTAGTTTCTACAACAAATGAACCATCCGTCTCTATTTCCATACTCTTTACTTCCGTCTGCTTAAAAGCTTTTGCGCCAAACTTTTGTGCCTCTGACACAAGCGAGAAAGCAAGGAGATATGGATTCACAGTTGAATCCGTCGCACATTCTAAACCACCTAATAAATCATCAGCAAAAAAAGGCGACTCTTCCCTTATATCTTGCCTATCAAGCATTCGAAACGGTAATCCAGCTTCTTTTTGCCGATTTACCCATTGCTGCGCAGCTTCCATCTCTTCGTCTGACTCACATACGAGAATACTTCCTGGTGCCCTATATTCAAATGAATGCTCTAATTCTTCACTTAAATCAGTTACTAATTTTTGACTTACTAAAGACATTTGACTATCAAATCCCGGGTCTTTATCAATGGCCAAAATATTCCCATCACACCGTGAAGACGTCCCGCTGACAAATTCCCCTTTTTCAATGATTGTTACGTCTCTTCCGTATTTTGAAGTGTAATAAGCGATAGAACACCCTATTATTCCACCACCTATAATTAAAACGTCGCAGTGCCTCACAATATACTCCTCCTTTCCTAGCCCTCTCACTTTCTTTTCATGCAATTGACGTGCCAATTCTGTACATATACAATTTTTATAAATAATATTTTTATTTGTAAAAATATTTTAAATTTATAGTAAATAGGTGTATTATTTTTTTATCACTGTCAAAATTTTTATACATAACAGGAGGACATTATGGAATTTTCATTTCCGACTATACAAGAATTTTTGGAAAGCGTTTTAATCAATCATACATGTTGCCTTGATCGCATTAAGAAAATAAACGAAAGGTTTTATTATCTCCCTTCTACTACAGAAGAATATAATTGCGCAATTATTTATGTAGATGACTCATTCACTGCATTAATTGACGCTTTTTCTTATGAATTAGCTGTTATCATCCTTAACGAAAACGATGAGCCGATATGCTGTATAACTTCTCAGCAAATGATTCCATTTCTTTATAAGTCCTACAATGAACTACAGTCATTTTATGACACTGTAATACAAACAACTGACTCTTCTGTTACAGTAATTGATAGTAAAGAATGCGTTCGAACTTGGACAGATGGTGCTGAAAAAATATTTTCAGTCAACCATAATGAGATTATTGGGCAACCGATTACTCGTTTTTTTGATTATAAAGACTTGGAAATTTTACAATCTTTACATGATGGAAAAAGCATAGTCGCTCAGTTCCATCAGCCTCGCCCCGATTTATTCGTATTAATTAATTCAAATCCAGTTTATTGTAATGATGAAATTATAGGAGCAGTCGTTTCAGAAACAGATGTTACAAATCAAGTCGCTTTAAATGAAAAACTATTTAATATGTCACATGAAATGCACCGTTTAGAACAAGAAGTGGCAAAGTATAAAGATGAATCCGATCCATTCCTTGCGATGAATGGAAAAAGTCCTGTTATACAAAGAACGATACAATTAGCTAGAAAAGTTTGTTCGGTGAAATCAACTGTTTTAATACTTGGGGAAAGCGGAGTTGGAAAAGAAGTATTTGCGAAAGCAATTCATGAAGCAAGTGAAGCAGCGAAGGCGCCTTTCATTTCGATTAACTGCGGGGCAATTCCAGAAGCATTATTTGAAAGTGAATTATTCGGTTACGAGCGTGGGGCGTTTTCTGGAGCAAATAGTAAAGGAAAAAAAGGTAAAATTGAACTCGCGCAAGGCGGTACTTTATTTCTTGATGAAATAGGTGAAATGCCACTTGATATGCAAGTAAAACTGTTACGTGTACTGCAAGAGCGAAAGTATTACCGAGTTGGTGGTGAAAAAGAAATTAATATTGATTTCCGTATTATCGCTGCTACAAATCGTGATTTACAAGAAGAAATGATAAAAGGAACTTTCCGAGAAGATTTATATTACCGCTTAAATGTAGTTAGCTTGCAGATTCCACCGCTGCGCGAAAGACGCGAGGATATTATTGAATTAACCTATTCTTTCTTAAACGATTTTTCAATCAACTATAACAGACCAATTCGTGACTTACCTTCAAGCATTATGCATGAACTGCTTCATTACAATTGGCCAGGTAATATTCGCGAACTTCGAAACGTTGTTGAGCGGCTTGTGGTATTCGCAACAGACGGAATTATAAAACAAGAATATTTACCATTTCATACGACTGAAACTTTAGACAACCATACAGCCCATTCCCTATTACTCAGCAACAATAATACAATCCTTTCTTTACAAGAAGAGATGGATGAGCATGAGAAAAAAGTTATTGAAAGGGCTTTACGAATTTTAAATGGGAATAAATTAGAATGCGCAAAACAACTTGGTGTAACAAGGGCTACTTTATATAACCGTTTAAAGAAACTTGGACTTCAATAAAGAATCAGTATGCACCGATCAGGCGTTTACAGGTAGCCCTCTCTCCCTCCTCTATATTGGCATGATTTTTGCATATATAATTTATGAAAACCGAACTAGAGGAGGAATACATATGACAAATAAAAACAACTTAATCGTTTGTCGTTGTGAAGAGGTTACATATGGGCAACTTCAATCGACAATTGCTGAATATAACTGCTCGGCAAGAGAATTAAAACTAAGAACACGTGCTGGCATGGGATTTTGCGGTGGTCGCACATGCAGAATAATGATAGATCGAATGATTGAAAATGCGAATCCTGACGTAACTCTTAATGAACTACCGTTAAAATATCAACCACCAATACGTGCAGTTACTTTTGGATCGGTAGGTGAAAGTAAATGAGTAGAATTACACATCACCCTATTTTAGGTACTTTACAAAGTAGTGAGCGTATTACCTTTCAATTTAACGGTCATCAATACGGAGCATATGAACATGAAACGATAGCTGCTGCCCTGTTAGCAAATGGAATAAGGACATTAAGAGTTCATGAAGATAGCGGAACACCGCGAGGTATTTATTGTAATATCGGGCACTGTTCCGAATGCCGCATGACAGTAAATAATCAAACAAATGTACGCGCATGCTTAACTGTTGTAGAAGAAAACATGGTTGTTGAAAGCGGGAAACAGCATCCGAATATCGTGAGAGAGATGGTGAAAAAACGATGAGTGATGTAATTATTATTGGTGCAGGGCCAGCGGGATTATCTGCTTCTATTTCTTGTGCTCGTTTCGGACTAAAAGTGCTCGTTATTGATGAATTTATGAAGCCGGGCGGGAGATTGTTAGGACAGTTGCATCAAGAGCCTACTGGAGAATGGTGGAACGGAATAAAAGAATCGAAGCGACTTCATGAAGAAGCAGAATCACTTTCAGTACATATCAGGTGCGGTGTTTCGGTCTATAATTTAGATAGAGATGAAAACAATTGGTTTGTACATACTAATATCGGTACGTTAGAAGCACCTTTCGTACTACTTGCTACTGGAGCTGCGGAATATTCTATTCCCCTTCCTGGCTGGACACTTCCAGGAGTGATGTCAATTGGAGCAGCTCAAGTTATGACAAATGTTCATCGCGTGCAAGTTGGAAAAAAAGGAATTATTATTGGTGCTAACATTTTGTCTTTCGCCATTTTAAGTGAATTGCAATTAGCGGGAATTACAGTAGATCATATTGTACTCCCTGAGAAAAGCGAGTTAAGTCAAAAAGCTGGTGAACCTGAAGAAGTTTTAAACTCTCTTTTAAATGTAGCTCACCTCGCTCCTTCTGCTTTCTTACGAATAGGTAGTCACTTTATGAAATTTGATTGGATTCGAAAAGCTGGATTAACATTCTATCCAAACAACGGAATGAAAATAAACGGAACGCCACTTCACCTTCGGAAAGCAGCTCTTGAAATTATCGGAACAGATCAAGTTGAAGGTGTACGTATTGCTAATATTGACTCTAAAGGAAAGGTTATCAATGGAACAGAGAAAATATATGAAGCAGATTTTGTATGTATTGCCGGGGGATTATACCCACTTGCCGAACTTGCAGCTGTAGCTGGTTGTCCCTTCCATTACATTTCAGAATTAGGCGGACACGTTCCTCTCCATTCCGAAACAATGGAAACCCCTCTTCCCGGTTTATTAGTAGCCGGCAATATTACAGGCATTGAAAGCGGAAAAATTGCGATGGCGCAAGGAACAGTTGCAGGTCTATCTATTGCTAAATATGCAAGCAAAAAACGTGATATAGTCGACCAACAATTATCTCACGCCATTCAAAACGTTCACTTTGTTCGTCAGAAATCTGCAATTCAGTTTAATCCGATGGTAGATATCGGTAGACGAAAAATGAATGAAATTTGGCGTGATTACTCATCTACATATGCACATACTAAAAAGAGCTGCTGAGATTATTCTCAACAGCTCTCTTCTCTACTCATCTGAGTTATTAAATTTCGCTAATGCGTAAATACCTTCTTCGTCATCTAATTCAAGTTGTAATCTCGCTGCGAATGAATTGACATTATATTCTCTGTCAAGCAATAAGCGTAAAGCTTCGATTAAGTTTGCTTGAATTAAAATTTGCTGGCGACCATTTACCTCTACTTCCGCAGAGAAACCGTAGTCGTCATCATACATGAGTTCAACTAATACTTCTTCTGGACCCACTTGTCTTTTTTCAGCGATATATATACAAAGCGCATTTATAAGCTCTTGTTCAGAAATTTTTATTGTTTCCATGCTACTTCATCTGCCTTCTTCTTACATTGGTCTTTGAAGTATTTAAATGCACGAACTGCTAACATTACGATACCAGCCATTACTAACATATTTACCATAAACGCTAATACAGAACCAAGAGCTCCCATATTTGCAAATAAGCTACCCATTAGTAAACCACCAAGACCACCTAGTAATAAACCTTTCATAAAGCTTCCTTTATTACTTTTTGGTGCCGTGTTTGTTGCTTTCGTTTTTGAATCTGGAGTCATTTTTTGGGAATTTACATTTGAGTCTTTTTTGTTTAAATCAACTTTTGACTTTTGACCTGAACTTGGTGTAAATGATTTTTTACCAGATTTGTAACTTTTCGCTGCTGCATGATCTACGAACATAAAGCTGCTAGCCCCAAAGATAACCATGAATGCTGTCATTACTGCTACAAGTTTTTTCAACATATTATATCCATTCTCCTTTTATATAGATATATGTGAAATCTATCTTTCTAGTAAATTCAGAATGATAGATTTGTTTTTAAGAACATTTTAAAGGTTCTTATGAACTTATTATATGAACTTTTGTCGAAATATGCAAGTATTATTTACTTTCAACAGTTTGGTCACAAAGGAAAAATTAAGCAAAACAGAATTGACTTTAAATGAAACAAAACATATTATAAGTTCATAAGAACTTTTTATTATTTTGGAGGTGAAAAGATGGAAACATTTCATCTCACACGAAACGAAATGGCTACCCTTCTTCTATCACTAAGAGGATGGAATACGAAAAAGCCTCTCGGTATTTTACAAGAAGCTTGGGCAAAGTCACATAAAAAAGATATTGAAAGCGGACAAAGCGTTACAGCTTTTATTACTACCGCACTTTCACCTATTTTTGAAAAGCTGATTAAAATTGACGATACTGATGTCGGTTTTTCTTTAAATGAAATAGTTGCGCTTGGCAATCAGATTGAAAACACAAGTTTCTCTGTAACTGCTATGCAAAACTGGGTGAAACGAGATATAAAAGAAATGATTGGCTCTCCTCAAAAAGGGAAAAAATATTCAATTGAACAAGCAGCCTTACTATTTATTGTCGAAGATTTAAAAACAGCACTTGATTTTGAATCCATTCGTAAGCTATTACGCCTTATTGTAAATGATCCAGCTGATCGAAGTGATGATTTAATCAATCCTGTTCATTTATATGTAGCATACTCTTCTTTATTTGAAGAACTCAATCAAGGGAATTGCTTACAATTAAATGCAACAGATACCGTTCATACAATTGAAAACATCGTAAAAGAAAAAGCTGATAAAATCGCAAGTAAGTTCGATCAAATTAATAACGAACAACGCGAAGCAATTCGTAACGCTATTATTATTGCGACCCTTTCTGTACATACCGCTTATGTACAAATGTTAGCAAAGCGTTACGTAACAGCAACTTTATTTTTACAGAACTTAGATGTGAAGCCTTAAAAAATAGGAGCAGAAATGCTTCTATTTTTTTACAACGAAAACAAGCAACCATCTGTTCCAAATATACAACAAATGCTTGCTTGATTTATTTAAATTTAAGTTTCATATAAAACCGTAGTATTACGCATATCTATAAGTAGTGTCATTTAAGGTTCCATATATCCCCCTAACCCTCATTACATTCAGAATTAACTGTTTTTTACCGTGCTATTTTCTCATTCTTAATTCTATGCATATCATACACTTTCACTTCATTCTCTATATATGATTTTACTTTTTTAAATCCAGCTTTCTCATAACAACGAATTGCCCTTTTGTTGTCTTCTCTTACCTGTAATACAACTGCTTGTATATCGGAATCTAAAAACGATTTACTTATGAAATACTTTGTAATTTCTGTTCCAAGTCCTTTTGAATATAAATTCGAAACGCCAATAAGAATAGAGTATTCCATCACATAGGTATCATCATATTTCGTCTTTTTTAATCCGACTCTTCCTATTACTTCATCTCTCACTATTATTACATGATAACTTGCATAAGACCGCGCTAATTTTTCAGTCCAATACTCCCGAAGTTCTTCTATTGTATATCGCTTAAATGGTTTCACATCTGCTATGTTATGTAATTCTTCATCGTTATACCATTCTAATATAATTGATAAATCATCTAATTCTAGAAGACGTTCTTTCCAGTTCACATTTCCACCCCATCTATTTTATGTTTTCAAACCACTTTAAAAAGAATAGGCATATTCTTTTTTAGGCAATTTTACTATCTTTTGAATGAAATTTGATTTCTCTAAAATATCCTCTAACTGCCCCTCACTATAAACGTAAATACTCCCTACATATGAACTGTACGCCTTTTTCTCAGTTATTATCGTTAAATTGTTATTTTCCTTTTTAAAATCACCCTCCACTCCTTTTTGAAATGATAAACTTTTGGTTGCTGAAACATACAGTTGAATTAAAGATCCTATTTCAACATCACCTGATTTTGCAAAGCACTGTATTTCATTTAAAATCATTTCATCTTGTAACGGAAGAAAGTCTTCTACTTCTAACTTCTCTCCTTTATGAAAGAAGTTTTGAAGTTCAGGAGTATAGAACGAAAGATTTTTCTCCTCTATCATTTTAAAAATTGTTTGCAGCAATATGTCTTTTCCTATCACAAACGGGTGGCCAAATCCATTATTGTAAAGCCCTTCTTTCATTTTCATTAATTGTTCGATGAAGGGGATTCCCGATTCTTCAATAACAAGTTTACCGTCAATTAAACGCATGTTAGCAATCAATTCTTCTATCTGTAAACCTTCTAATTCAAGCGACGAGTAATATAAATCTCTATTCCAAAAATCTAATTGATCCATTCCTAATGAATTAAATAAGAGCTCATCTATAATTGGAAAAACTCCATCTTCTGTTAAAGCTTTCGTTACATCATCTAATAATCTAGGTGTTTGATTTAAAATCGTACGTATTTCTTCGTCCTCTTGAATGATTCGTACCGTCCACTCACTATGATCTTCACCCGATATTTGCTGAAAACAATGTGAATATGGCCCATGTCCAACATCATGTAGAAGGGCTACAGTAGATACTAGCTTTCGTTCATATTTCGATAAATGTATGTCACCAATCTCAGTAAGATGTTCTATCACTTTATTTACTAGCACATATACACCTATCGAATGTTCTTTCCTCGTATGTATTGCGTTCTCATGTAAAAAATAAGTATGTCCTTGTTGTTTAATATTCGCCAACCTTTGAAATGCTTTTGTATCTATCAATCGAAGGATATCTCTATCACGAATAGAGATTGGTCCATAAATCGGATCTGTAATATACATACGTTCTCCTCCTATTTTTGTAAATGAAAGACCTATATCATTATACTTAATTTTCAGTCTATTATCATTGATATATGAGAAATTTTTAATAATCTTTTCATTAACCCTTCATGAAAACGTAGCTTATATACTTTACTATAATACTTATGAGAGACATAAAAGAATTGAAATAGCAATCCCCTATGTAAATAAGGTATAATCTACATATAGTGAACCTTTTACGTAATTAAATAAAAGGTTCTTATACTCAAAAATTCATAAACTAGAAGGTGCAACAATGTTAAGTAGTTTTATTCATTCAGTATTAACGTTTTTTGAAGGATTAGGTTATTGGGGCATTATGCTTGGACTTATGATTGAAATTATCCCAAGTGAAATTGTCCTTGCTTATGCAGGATACTTAGTATTCAATGGAAGTATCTCATTTATAGGCGCAGTTGTATTCGGTACAATTGGCGGTGTTATTGCCCAAATCTTTATTTATTGGCTTGGACGATACGGCGGACGCCCTATATTAGAACGTTATGGAAAATATATTTTCATACATAAAAAACAAATAGATGCTGCAGAAGATTGGTTTAATCGTTACGGAACTGGCGTCATTTTTACAGCACGCTTCATTCCAGTAGTGCGTCATGCGATTTCAATTCCTGCTGGTATTACAAAAATGCCTTTACTACGTTTCACTACATTAACAGCACTTGCGATTATCCCTTGGTCTATTATTTTCATTTATTTAGGTGAAAAACTAGGTGAAAATTGGGAAAATATTAACGATATTGCTGGTCCTTATGTGAAATCATTCGCAATTGGTGGCGTCGTACTTATACTTTTATACTTCGTTATAAAAAAATGGACAAAAAAGCGTAAAAATCTTGCTTAAGAATATAACAAAAACCGCTATAAATTCATTCGGAGTTATAGCGGTTTTTTATTTATTTATATATGAATTAATCTTCAAGAATTATATAACACCTTTCCATCTACATTTACATGGATAAGCAACCGTTTGATCATTTCTTTCGTATATTATCTCAAAAAGGAGTGATTCCCCTATGCATTGGCAGCAAAAAATACTATACTTAATCGGACGCCCTATCGGTATTTCCTTCATAAATGGGCAAGGAACTTCTGGTGTATTATGTTCAGCTCATGATGGTCAATTATATGTGTATGAATACCTTTATCAAGCCCAGTTCGCAATGAAACATTATGATTATAGACAGATTCAAGATATACATGCATTCCCAAATTGTCCTCACCAAAATCCTCTATACTAAAAAAATCGGAACGGCTCATAGCCATTCCGATTTCTATACTTTATTTCTCAGAATTAAATTTCTGCACTGCTTCATCAAAATAAATCCAACCTTTCCAGCCCAAATGAATCGTATCTTTTAAGAAATACTTATCATATTCATGACCAGAGAAATCAACTACTGGATATCCTGCTTTCTCAACCTGTTCTCGAACTTTTTTATAATACACTTCACGGCGTTCTTTCGGGAATCCAGTATAATCATACCAAGGCCCATTGACAGGTACAGAAATAAAGAGTGGTTTGACATTTTTCTCTTTAAATAAATCTAAAATAATTTGTAAATCATCGTATTCTGGTGATTCATCATATGTTTCATTTGCTCTAAAGTTTTTTAAACCTTTTAGTTTTTTCTTCAGATTATTCTTATGATAATACGGATTTTCAATTCCGAATGTATTTGTAGTAGACTCTGCTTTCCCTTCTTGTTCTGCGTGTTTACGTGCGTCTTCCCAAGAAATTGAACGAAGTCCGATATTTGTTTTCTCTTTCATCGGTTCGATTTTAAATAAAGAGTTAAATAAATCTCTATGATCTAAAATATTTCGATGCATATAAGCAAGTGGTTTAACTAAACCTGCTTTTATGTTATGTTTCGTATCATTATATACAATACCTTCTAATGAATTTTTTAATATATCATCTTCTTGAACAACTTTATAATCTAATAGCCGTTTCGCGATTTGCTTCTTCATTTCTGGATTTATCTCATCATTAAAAATAAAATGATATGCTTGTTGTTTGGAGAAATTATTAGTGAAATCCCCTTGTGATACACCAGTCTTTGTAAACCATTGTGGTGAAAGAACAAAGACTACTTTTTTACCTTCTAATTCATCCATAGTAGATGTCATATTTAAAATATGAGCTAAACTTTGTGTACCGCCAGTTCCAATTAAAAACGGTGTAAAACCAGCTGGATTTACTTTGAAATAATTAGACGGATGATATGCATCCATTCGTAAAAATTCTGATGAACCGTACATCGGTAAATACTGTGAATTCTCTAACATTTTTTGCTGTAAGAAAACACTTTGTAATTTCTCTTTTTGTAAAGAAGTAGCCGCATCTTCTACCTTCTTATCACTAATAAGCGATACTAAACTTTTCGATGGGATTAGAATGATAATGAAAAAAAGCACACACGCTAAAATTATAGGACCAAAAGCATGCTTCATTTTCATCTTCTGTCCCTCTTTCTATCGTTATTAACTTGTAACCCTTGTCTTTGACACGCCATCTTTTCTCTCCTTTTTCTCTATACATGTTCCATTCTATTTGTCTATTATATACATGTATGTATTTCCTTCCTTGTTCTATTAAATCCTATAGAAATAGCGCAAGAAAATGTTTCCATAGAAACACGTTAATTATACAAGATTCTACATAAATTTCACACTGGAATTTTAGTAATAATTTTATTTTTAAGTCGTAAAAAAACATATGAAATGTCTATATTTCATTCGGAACTGTACAAAAAAACAGACTATCACATACGTGAAGTCTGTTTCCCCATTCTTTTATTTTTGTACATCTGCCCATTTTAAACTTGTAGCTGGACCAAATTGATGTACATATAAATCTTTCACATATGGTTTTTGTAAGTAAGATAATCCGCGCTGGAATACCGGTGCAATTACTGCATCATCAAGTAGCATTTTTTCAGCATCTTGCATTGCTTTCCAGCGAGCCTTTTCATCATTACCTAATTCTGTTTTAATCTTCTTAATTAACGCATCATATTCTGGGTTTGCATATTCTGTATTATTAACACTGCTTCCAGAAAGAAATACTTCTAAATAAGTCATTGGATCTGGATAATCCGGTAACCAGCGTGATAACGACATTTCATATTCTTTCTTCTTCTCAAGTGCTAATTTTTGCGTATGTGGCTGTAATTTCACATTCACTTTTAAGCCTGGTAAGTTTTTCTCAAGCTGCTCTTTAATGTACTCTCCAACTTTTTTAAAGTTTTCTAAGTCATAATTTAATAGTTCTAACGTCACTTCATTTGTACCTGTCTCTTGTTTTGCTTTCTCCCAATATTCTTTCGCTTTTTTTACATCAGTTTTATTAAACTCACCTGCCGTACTTCTAAAATCTTTCTTATCTGGGCCCTTTAAGAATCCTTTTGGTACGTAATAGTTTGCTGCAACCGACCCATCATTTAAAAATGAATCTGCGAGTCCCTTCTTATCAAAAACTGTACTTAGCGCAAGACGTGCATTTTTATTTTTAAGAATCGGTACATTTTCATTAAATCGGAAGAAGTACATAACTGGATCTGTATATTGTTTTAGCTCTTTATTATTTTTATATTTATCTACGAATTCTGTAGAAATAACAGCTCTATCAACTTTATCTGTTTCATATAAATTTACCGCAGTTGAAATTTCTTTTACAATTTGATAGTTTACTTCATCTAACTTCACTTCTTTTTTATCCCAATACTTATCGTTTTTCTTCATTGTAAAGCTAGCTTCATGCTTCCACTCTGATAATGTAAACGGTCCATTATATACCGCTTTATTTGCTTCTAATCCATATTTATCACCTTGCTCTTTCGCATATTTTTCGTTAATTGGATAGAAGGATGGTAAAATTAATAATTTCGTAAAATAAGGTACAGGATGTTCTAGCTCTACGACGAATGTTTTATCATCCTTCGCTTTTACTCCTAATTCATCTAGACCTAGTTGTTTTTTATTTATCTTCTCAGCATTTTTTACATCGTACGCAATGTATGCATATTGAGAAGCTGTATCTGGATTAATCAATTGCTTCCAAGCGTATACGTAATCATGGGCGGTTACTGGATCTCCGTTAGACCATTTCGCATCACGCAATTGGAATGTATATGTCTTTCCATCTTTACTCACTTCATATTTTTGTGCGCCTGCCTCAATTACTTCATCATTTTTCGATAGACGGAATAGTCCTTCCATTACGTTATTCAAAACGTTAAACGAGATTGCATCTGTGACTTTCACTGAGTTTAACGACGGAATTTCACCCGTTTCTAGTAACTGTAATACTTTCTTGTCATCTTTCGGCTTTGTCGTTGTTTTTTCTTTTTCGCAACCAACTAAAAATGAAGAAACGAATAGAATACTAACTAATGAGTAACGAACAACTTTTTTCATTTAAAAACCCCCTCTATTTTTAAGGTAAGTAACGACGAGCACCAGCGTATTCTTCTATATATCCTGGTGTATTTAGCGGTATAATCTCTACCGATCTTTCAGCTCTTGGTGAGTGAATCATATTGCCATCACCAATATACATTGCGACGTGATGGACACTACCTTTCCCTTGATCATGTGCAAAGAAAATTAAATCTCCTTTTTGTAGATTTTCTTTATCAACTGCAACTCCTGCTCTTGATTGTGGTCCAGAATCTCGCGGAATTGTAATGCCGTGCGATTTATAGATCGTATGCGTGAAGCCAGAGCAATCAAATCCAAAACCACTTGTACCAGCCCATATATACGGTAAACCTAAAAACATTTTCCCTGTGTTTATTAAATCATCGGCCGCCGGGGTTGGAATATCATTTTGAGAACGGTAAACCGTTCCATCATTTTTTCGTAGCCAAGCTTTCTGACCATTTGGCAACAATACACGGTATGAAATTGTGTCTTCACTTAATAGCGGCAGTCTTGTATTATAACTGACTTCAAGTGATTTATGTTTTTCAGAAGGATTTATATATAAAATCGCTGTTGGCTTTGTTATTAACACAAAAGGTTCATTTGTTTTATCTGCAAATTCTTGATTATATGTTAATTGCTTTTCAGGCATCCAGCCCGGATAACCTTCTTCATTTCGTGGCGTTGGCTGTCCATGCACTAATACCTTCACCCATTCACCTTTCTTATCAATAACAGTTACTTCTTGACCGAGTAACGCTTGTGTTTCTAATTTATTTGCATTTGTTAACCATAGTTTCTCGTCAAGTGTCATTGATTTCGTCCATTTCCATAGATCCACTGGATTTGTTGCACTCGGTGTATCGATTGGCCTTAATGAATCAGGTACTGTCCATAACGTTGCAGCAGATACATCTATAAATGCTTTATTATCCTTCTTTTCTTCAGCATTTGCCGATGTAAACGATGAAAATATAAATAAAGTTGTTAAAAATGCAGTTCCTACTTTTTTCATATTTATCCCCCTTAAAAGATAGTTTACTAGTCTCTTCTCCTAAAACTTACTATTCACTGTCGATTGAAGGTTTATCTTTGATCCAGAATACGTCATTCCTTCTGGCTCTTCCATTAACCAAAGCGGTGCATCAAGATCAAAATAATGAATATTAGGATGCGCTGCCGCTAAATGCGCAACAGCACTAACGGAAAGTGAAGACTCCATCATGCTGCCCACCATACACTTCACACCAGCTGTTTCTGCGATATCTGCAATACGCCATGCTTCACGTATGCCACCACATTTCATTAATTTAATATTAATGAAGTCTGCATATCTTCCTTGAACGAGCTTTAATGCGTCACTTGCTGAAAATATACTTTCATCGGCCATAATTGGCGTTTGCACACGATCTTTGACGTACTTTAACCCATCCCAATCTTTCGCGTGTACTGGTTGTTCAATAAATTCTATATTTAAATTACGATTTTCCATCTCTTGAATGATAGAGACCGCTTCTTTTGGACTCCAACCTTGATTCGCATCTAAACGTAATGTCGTATTTCTTGGTACCACATTTCGAATTGCCTCAATACGTTCCAAATCTAAATGCGCCTCTTTACCCACTTTAATCTTCAATGTTTGAAATCCTTTTTCTATATGTTTCTTCGCTTCTTTTGCCATTAATACAGGCTCATCTACACTCACTGTAATATCGGTATGAATTTCTTTCTTCCCGCCTAACAATGCATATAACGGCACATTTTGATATTGGCAATATACATCATATAAAGCGATATCTACCGCTGCTTTCGAACTTGAATTTCCAATACAACTCATTTGAATGCCCTGTAGTAACTGCTGAAACTGAATGATATTTTGACCAATTAAACATGAACGCATCGGTCCTAAAATCGCTTCTTCCATTCCGCTGGTGAAATCCCCCGTAATAACTGGCGTTGCGGCTGCAGCCCCCTTACCAATCACTCCTTCATCTGTATGAATATAAACATCTATACTTTCAATTTCTGTTACAGTACGAAGTGCGGTTTTAAACGGTGTATGCAGTTTTACACGTCTACGATTTACTTTTACATCTGTAATTTTCATTTTGTTCATCCTTTCGTTCCCCAATGAAGTGAAATCTTAATCCACCGGAGATTTATACCCACGAATTATTAGGTAAACCCATTGGACATTTACTCTTCTATCACTCTACTTTGTTTTCGTTTACTTTTGATGTAGAACGATAATGTGAAATAAAAAAATCCAGCCATAAGAATGATTCTTACGGCTGGATTTTGTCTATGATTGAGTAGACAAAGCAGCAATCTGATTATATTTTTTCTGTGCATCTTTTAGCGCTACAAGTAACGCTTTTTGAGAAGAACCGAAATATCGGTTCTTTACTTCCATTACTAATGCCGGGTCATTTATATTTTTATGTAGAAATAAATATTTAACAAATTGAGATGTTAATGCAATTGTCGCTGAGCAGTCTGCATCTACAATTTCCCCTGTATCCTTAACAAGTACAAATGCTACGAAATAGCTTTTAAACTTTTCAGTAATGGGATTATTTTGAGGTGCTTTCGCATCCCCTACGATATAAATTGTATTTGAAGCGTACACAGCTATCTTCCTTTCGTATACGAGGATAACGGGTTTCTTAATAGTCGTATGAGCGAGGAACTCAACGTTGATTAAAAAATGTATCCACTTACCTTGTATTATAATATAATTGACAGAATTTTAACAACATTTATTTTAGTGCATATTCCATATCTATGAAAATAGCTTAAACTCTTCATTTTTACAATATGTGATTATTCCTTGTACCATTACATTCATACATAAAAAAACAGTTAGCGACGGCTAACTATTTTTTTCATTACTTGGGCATCACAAATATAGTTTCATTTGACTTAGAAAATTGATACTCTTTTCTCGCAAACTTCAAAATTTCTTCCTCATCGTCTGTTAAATTTTCTATGTTAGTCTTTAAAGAATCTTTATCTTTCTTTAAAGATACTAATTGTTCCTTTTGATCCGTAATCGTACCTTTCTTCTTATCAATTACTTCTTGTTGTTTCGTTAAAATATATTGAACGTACAGAGTAGTTGCTGCAATAAAAAGGACCATTAAAATAAGTCGCCTTAACTTCTTTTTATTTATCCTACGCTTGTCACTAGGTTGTGATAACTGCTCTGGTATATTAGGAACATTTACTCGTTTGAGTTTCCTCATTCAAATCCCCCTAACCCATATTTTTCACTACCATCGGCACGTTTTCTTACTAAACTAAATTCTATTCTTATAAAATAAACTCCTTCACAAAAATATCCCATAAATTAACCAATTAAAGATAGCATTCGACGACATTTCCATATTTACACCGATTTTTTTTATACATGCTGCTATAAAATAGTAGTTTCTGTAATTCTTTTTCTACTATTGTAGAAGAGTTTTTTCACACACAAAATTCCTTCCCTACATATCCATGTTATAACATGCTTACAAGGAGGGGAAATATGCATTACCGCACATTAGGTAACACTGGAATAACTGTTTCTGAAATAGGTTTTGGGGCATGGGCAATCGGTGGTGATGAATGGGGACCTGTTAACGATAAACAATCTATAACTGCTATAAAAAAAGCCATTGAGTGTGGTGTGAATTTTATTGATACTGCGGATGTGTATGGTTTAGGACATAGTGAAAAGTTGGTGGCTACCGCGATTAAAGGACATCGTAATGATATTATACTATCAACGAAAGGTGGTTTAATCGGACATCACTACGACCCTAATGGAATTCCTGTATATGATACTCCCGAAAAAATCATCGCCGTATTCGAAACAAGTTTACAACGTCTTCAAACAGATTATATTGATCTTTATTTTTGTCATATTTGGTGGCATAATCGTAGAGAAACAGAAGCATTTCTACGTGCATTTGACATATTAAAACGTGATGGCAAAGTAAGAGCAGTCGGTGTTTCGACTCATGATTTACAATACATTCATCATTTCAATAACAACAACGAAATTGATATCGTACAACTTGATTACAATATATTAAATCGAAAACCGGAAAAAGATATATTACCATTCTTACAAGAGAAAAATCTAGGAGCTGTTATTCGTGGTCCATTAAAAATGGGCATTTTAACTGGAAAATTCACAAATAAAACAATTTTTCCAGATGGAGATTTACGCAAAGATTGGCCAAATGAAACTTGGTTTCAAGAAGACTTACAAACCGTAGAGAAACTTCGGTTGCTCTCAAATAAAAATCAGACCCTAGGGCAACTTGCACTTCGCTATGTACTCTCTCATCCGGCAGTAAGTGTTGTAATTCCTGGTGCAAAAACAGGAACACAAACACAAGAAAATGCAAATGCATCTGTTCGCCCTATTTTGAGTGATGAAGAGCTTAACTATATTCATTCAATATAAAAAGCCCAATCCGGGCTTTTTAATTTGGCAAACTAATATCATACTCCATTCGCTTCGCTGTGTCCTCCGCAACATGCACACCTAACAAGTTTTTCACAATATGAAATGCCATATTAATTCCAGCTGAAATTCCGGCAGATGTTATAATATGTCCTTCATCTACAAACTTTACATTTTCTATAACTTCAACATTTTGAAACTCATTTTTAAACTTTTCAATACTAGCCCAATGTGTTGTTGCTTTTAAACCTTCCAGTAAACCTGCTTTCGCCAGTAATAGCGCTCCTGTACAAACTGAAGTCATCAGCTTTACTTCTTTCATTTGTTGGCGAATCCATTTTATTACTATTTCATTTTTTATTTCATATTTTCTAGCACCTAGCCCACCCGGAATTATTAAAATATCCACTGGTGGTAAATTTTCAATACTATAATCTGGCTGTACCTTCAATCCATTCCTTGCTGTAATCATTTCCCCATTCTCGCTAACTGTATAAACAGTAAATGTTTTTTCTTCATTCACCTCAGTTACAGAAAAAACTTCAAATGGCCCTGCAAAGTCTAACACTTCTACTTCATTAAATAAAAATATACCAACACTCCATTTATTCATCATAAGTTCACTTCCTGTTTCAGATGATGTAAAAGGTGATTATATCCTTTTTCTAATGCAATATCATACGCTGTTTTCCCATCATTTTTCTTAATCATCTTATTAGCTCCATTTTTAAGGAGCAACATAATTATTTCTTCATTTCCTAATAATGCTGCTTCGTGGAGTCCTGTCCAGCCACCACTTTGCATAATATTTACATCTGATCCTTTTTCAATTAAGAAAGCGACAAGTTCACTTTGCTTGTTCGCAATTGCCGCTTGCAAAGGTGTATTTTCATTTTCGTTTTTCGCTCTACTATGTATATCTGCACCGCTTTCTACAAGAAAACTCGTTATTTCTTTCTGTCCAAAATAAGCTGCTAAATGAAGTGGTGTCCAGCCATCTTCACTACATTCGTTAACAATACTTGGACTCGCCTTTATAAACTTCACTACTTTTTCCTTATTACCACTTATAACAGCTTGTGCTATTGATTGTAAATGCTCCATAATAATCTCCCATCCTTCAAAATATTTAAGCATCTCCTTCTACATGTTCTATTAATTATTATATTTTCCTTTTAAAACCTTAAGTTTACATAATAATATTATATATCACCTTTTGTGCTTAATGCTGAATAGCAATAATGTTAAAAATACTGCCTTTAAACAATGAAGACCATGATTTCATTAGAGTTACTGAAAAAGCAAGCAAAAAACTATACACATAGTTTTCATCATATTTGTTCAGTTGCATGAACTAAAACAGGTAATGTTTATTCTGCTATTTATGCTTTCAACATATCAAATAATATTATTCCAATAAAAAAACAATCCATTTTTAAAATGGATTGTTTTTTTATTTCTGTTTTATGCGGTTTATTTTATTTTTGTATTTTCAATGATGGAATAATTACATTTACAAAAATGAAACGCTACTATCTTAGCCCCTCTTATAGTAAGTTTTTTCGTTTGAAAACAAAAATACAATTTCACCTTACAATTGAAAAAACATACGTAAAAGTTTCTAAAACAGCTGCCTTATCATACTAATCTATAGCAATTCTGTCTTCTTCCCTTACCTGTTTCCTTTAACACATACGATTTTAAAACTAGCGCCGTTAATGAATCTGTTAATGTTTTATATGATAAATTTGATAATGCCAATAGATCGTTTGTATATAACATTCTATGCTTCTCTAATAATAATAGTACTAATCGTTCAGACGGTTTTAATGCCTCGTCACTTTCTAGTATAAAGTCTATATTTTTCATTTCTCTAATTACTACTCCTTATAAAAAAATACTTTAGGTGCTAATTTAATATAAAAATAATACATAACAAAACTATAGATATATTAAAATAGCACCATCTAAAAACACTATTATACTATAACATAGAAGTAGTGTTTCCCCAAATAGGAAATGCTTTTTTATATCGCTGTAAGATTCTTGCAAACGTACATAATATTTTGTACCATTACCCGCCAAGTTTTCTTCTAATTTCGCTGCTCATCCTGATGTATTTGTAATCAATGAAGTTCTTCTAAATTTATAAACAAATAAAAAACGGTTCGTCTATCATGCCCTAAACATGAATGACAACCGTTTTCCAGCTTCTTCTTAATTAACATGTTCTATCTTAAATATTTCTTGCAATATGCGGCTTACTGTAATGACTTGTTCCACCGCCACCAACTACTACTTTACCACCTTTTTCGAAAATTAATAATTTACTTGAACCATCTGCAAGAAGCACTATTACTTCAGCATTATTACTTGTTGCTACATAAATTACATAAGCACTCTTTGATATACAAGTTTCCCAATTCGAATCAAATTCTGATCTTACTACACGATTTGAATACACTTGATTTTCAATTCTATCTTGTTCTACGTTTTCCAAATTGATTCCTCCCACTTCACTAAAATAGCATTTATAGGAAAATAACAGCCCTATATTAAATAGTAGCCGACTTTAACATAAATAGTATATGTAATTAGTAGGAGAATGCTTGGACAACGAAAACGAAATAGACTTCAAAAATTTCACAATTGAAACTTCTCTTTAATCATTTCCGCCACTTCTTTTGCACTCAAATACGTGTTATTAATTTTTATATACTCTTCTTTTTCAATTTCACCATGAAGAGAGTTTAATCTATGCTTTTTCATCGTTTCTTTCAAATTATTTTCAGACCACTCAATATCTATTTTTTTCGGTTTATGTTCTAATCTATTCGGGCTTTTATTTCGTTCTAATCTTTCATCTAATTCCGCTTCCAGCTCTACAAAATACACTGTCCCACCTTTTGATTCAAAAATACTTTCTACATTATGTATATAATCCCAATCCGCTTGGAGGTCAAATGCCCATATATACGTAAAAATCATTCCAGATAAATCACTTTTAGATACTTCTTCAAATATTTCATTACGAAATAAACTTACTAGTCTTTTTGCTTCTTTCGTACTGTAATCAAAAATTGGACTTACTAAATCAATTGTCATGTGGTTATGAAAAAGTTTTAAACCGGTTAATGTTGCTAATTATTGCCCCACTGTCATTTTTCCAACTGCTTGTGGGCCAAATATTAATATAAGTTTCATTTATTTCCCTCCAATCTTTCTCTATAAACCATTACATAAAATTAAAAATAAGGCAGCCGATTTTAAATCGATTGCCTTATTTTTTATTCATATTTTTAGTTCTATTCTTTTCGCATAGCTTCAAAAGTAATCATTTGATTTGCATTTGACGGTTCTTTTTCATAATCATATTCAGCAGAGCAAGTAATGTTAGAGAAACCTATACTTTCTAACAGAAGTTTAAACTCTTCTATTCCATACCAACGCAGTGCAAAGCGTTGTAGTTCTGTTTGTACTAACTGTCCTTTACTCCACTTTTCATATTTCAAATATGATACAGTAACTTGGTTCAGCCAATCTATTTCAATTGATTTATTTTCTAATGTGATTCCGTCTCCACTCGGCAAAGAGAAAGTCGATGTATGAATTTCCCCAGTCTTCCAGTCATGCGGAAGCATAATATCTACGATTAATCGTCCATCTGGATTAAGATGTTCATAAAAACATTTCAATGCATTTATAGAATCCACACGATTTTCAATTAAACAAAAAGATCCAGTAGGAATGATAATTGCGTCATATTTATACGGAAGTGAAAATTGTTGCAAGCTTCCTTCATATAAATTAGGATGTAAGCCTCTCTCTTTACAGCGCTTACGACAAGAATCTAGCATTTCAGGTGAATAATCTATCCCATCCACTTTAAAACCAGCCTCTAGAAGCGGAATGATGACACGCCCTGAACCTACTGCGGCTTCGAGGATTCTTCCTCTACAATCTTTTAAACGTTCTTTGTAATACTCAATATCACCATTTAAAGAATAACCGACTGGTTTTGTGTAATCATATAGTTCCGTACAAAGTGTACTATAAAAGCTAAACATTTATTTTCTCCTCCGTTTTTACGTACGGAAGATTTCAATTCAACTAATCTTCCTGTACCTCTAATTTTAATGAGATTTCGAAAGAGCTGACTGTCATAATATATCACTCACTTTCCATAGAATATAATGATATTGTATTACATAACCTTCCAATTTGAAATATAAAAATTAAAAATTCAGACTACAAATTAAAGAGCTTACTTTAGTAGGCTCTTCAGAAAAAGTATTTATTTCACAATCGGCAATGTCACTTCACTTAATTTCACTGTAAGTTTCGTGCCAGCTTTCGGTCTAATTGTATAATCATAATCACTTGCAATTAAAACAACTCCGATTTGATGCCCCGCTTTAAATACATAATCATCTGGCTGCATGTCCCATGTAAATGTATAATCTTTGCCCGGTTGAATCGCTGTTGAATTTTCTATACTCTTTAAGTTTTGTGGATCCATCCAGCCTCTCGTTACGATTTCCGGCTTCGCTCCTCCATAGTCAACAAGTAATGCTGTTAAATTTGATACAGATCGATCAATATTTCCTGTAATTGAAATCTTTGGTGTACCACTTATACGCGTATCTTTTTGCAGTACAGGCATTGTATATACTAATCGATTTGCTACTTCTAATTCTGGATTTGCTACTAATTGGTTTGATTTCATTTGTGCATCATCTAAGAATGAGAAAACTTTATTAGCCGATCCCATACTTAATGGTAAATTGACTGATTTATTACTTAAATACATACGGATTTTTGAAGGTACAGCTGATGGATCTGGCCAATTTTTTATCTTTTGCCACGTTTTATTTTCTCTTTGCACATCAACCATTGGTTCATCCATAATTCCATTTTCAATTCCGTACAACCAATAATCTAACCATTTATTTTGTGTTTGCTGCCAGTTATTACTTGATGTTCATTATATCAATAGCTACAAAAATTAAATATCAAAAGTATATTCTATATCTAGCTTCCCATCTTGATAAAACACTATTTTTTTTATTAGTTTCTGAAAAGCTTTATGTAAGTCCTGTTCCTCCTGCAACAGCATAAAAGCATCCTGTATATCCTTTGTTTCCCTGTTTTGAATATCTTTATCTTTTAATTTAAGTAATTGAAGTTCCTGAGCTGTCATCTCATCTTCTAATTTCCTGTTTCGATTAACGAAAGTTTCTTTATCAATGAACGAGTCCATGTAAAGTTCTAATAGTTTTTCTTTTTTACTCTCCAGCTGTTTAATCGTCTTTTTTGATTTTGCTATTTTTCCTTGCAGCTTGTCCTTAATTTGTGCAACTAATCTAGTTTCAATATACTCCTGCTTTTGTTTTAATCGTTCTAAGATTAAATTACGAAAATCTTCGTATCGGACTGGTATATGATTTACACAGGTTCCGTACGCCTTATACGTCGAACATTTCATATACACGCGCTCATATTTACTGCGTACTCCAGCATAAATTGCTCTTACTCTTTTACCACAGTGTGCACACCATACTATTCCCCGAAACTCATTACGAAAATCTGATTTTGTTTTTTTATCCTTCACGTCACTTACCGGATTTATACGTTCCCATTGTTCTTTTGAAATTATAGCATCATGGTGATTTTCAAATACTAACCACTTCTCTTTAGGATTTTTAACGGTTTTCTTTTTACCATCAACTTTTACTGTTTTATATTTGTGCATTACATGTTCACCAGTATATAAAGAGTTAGTGACTATTGTTTTTACAGATGCCTCAGACCATAAGTTTCCGAATCTTGTCCTGCATCCCTTTTTATTTAAGTTATTAGCAATCATACGATATCCTCGCCCGTCTTCGTACCAGTCAAACATTTCCTTAACAAGGAGCGCTTCCTCGTCATTAATTATCAATTTTTTATCAATACGATCATAACCAAAAGGAATGGTTCCTGTATGCTCCCCACGTCTTACTTTAGCACTTAATGCTGCTGAGATGGATGTTGATAATGTCTTAGGAAGTTGCGCAGCAAACATCGCATATATTTCGAATTTCATATCATTATTACCCTCATAGTAACTATCGTAACCTTCCTCAATTGTTACTAAACGCACCCCATGACCAAGTAATATTTCTTTAATCTCTAGCGCATCTTTAAGGTCGCGGGCTAAGCGGTGTATCGATTTAAAAACTACCGTATCTAATTCATTTTTCCTAACTTTCTGTAATATAAGCTGCATCGCATGGCGCTCAAGCCATGCGGTACCCGAAATACCATCGTCAAAATACACAGCATTCTGATCCCATTCATAACCATTCTTCTCAATCCAGTATCGGCAAATATCAACCTGGTTCTCAACTGATGACACTTGTTCGTCCTTATCAGTTGATACACGTACATACACAGCATACCGCAATTTTACACACCCTCTCTTGTTTGTTGCTAAGAATAATCATGATTAAATTATATGATTAACCGCGAAAACTGACAATCTATTACCAATGTAAAAAGACGACTTTCTACAGTCGTCGAAATAAAAATATATAAATCTCAAAAATTCAGGAGGGGGTAAACAATACACAACAACATCTAATAAAAACAAAAACAAAAAAGAACCCCCTCTATAAAAAATATACCTTATATATATAATATAAATATATAACTTATAAATATATATTATATATAGAGTATATTATTAGTAATAATATATAAGTATTATTACTGTTGGGGGTCGAAGCTTTTTAGCTGTAGGTTTACTTGATTAAGTGCCAGTAATTATTAACTACACCATTTAGTTCATCCGCTAGCAAATCTAACTGTTCCATTATCTCCTGACCAAGCTCTTCTAAATAATTATCACGGTAATCTTCTGTCATTCTTTCAAGTGTTAGATACAACCAATAAGCAAGTTGAGGTCCGCTTACCTCATACTTACGTAAAATTGCATTCAATTCTTTTGTCGATTCATTCATGATAGACCACCTCAATTTTAAGAATTAAACACATGGAACCACATAAACTTTCGCATACACATCGTATTTAGCTGCAAGTTGCTCCAGCTTTTTTTGTCTGTATTCTGTCATAGTAAAGAAATGAATAAGAGGTATTTTTCCGTTGTATTTGTTTTTGTAGTATAACGAAAATTCCCTATACCTGCTCATCTTTTCAGCGTTCACAATCATCATTTGCGTACGATCTATTTCAACAGCATTTAGTGTACCTTCTTCATCCCTGAACTTCACATCAGGAATAATTGTCTTCTTTTTATCATCTACTTTATAACGTATAGGTGTTTCTATCTGCCAGTCGTCGGGACAAAACAGATAGAGCCATGCTTCATTTCTCATTAAGCTGTGTGCTAGTCGACTATTTGGTACAATCTTCTCTGTATCGTCGAACAGTTCACGGCCCTTTTTATTTAAATAATACACGTACTCTTTTTGGTACACTGTGTTATTTACATAAGGACTGAGGTCTTTTAAAATACGATTTGCGTTGCGAATCCCTCCCATATCGTGCACCGCCATTAGATGCCTACGTGTTGCGAATTTCAGCTTTCTAATCGAGGTCAGAATCGTCATCTGACGGTTTATTTTGATATGTGTCTGGATGTTCATCTTTTTTCACCTCGTATTGTTTTAGATGTTCCCACATCATTTCATCGCTAATAAACGGTACCTGCAGCTCAGTTAGTCGATCAGTTTTATAAATAGCTCTACCAGGTAAGGACGGCAATGTTTCTAGTCCCGATTCATCAAGAACAACCTCAGATGCCTTATATGTTGGTAGCCGAAAACCTAACTTCGCATCAGACATCTGCTTTACTACTGATGGAATTGATGTGACTGTAGGATACTGTGTAGCTAAAATCAATCGAAATCCTAAGCCGCCCGATACAGTCGCTATATAACTAAGCATGTACTGACACTCTTCTCGGATCTTATTAACATGACGTGGTAATCCTTTGGCCGGAGCAAGCACGGCACCTTCGTCAACAATAACGAAATACCGATCTTTTTCTTTTGTTTCAACAATATTTTTGTAACCATTTTCCTTCATGAATTTTCCACGCTCTTCGATTTTTTTCATTATTTGTTTTAATACATGATGTGCTTTTTCTACAGAGTCAGCCACTTCCACCACCTGCTTTAAGCCGCTAAACTCACTAAATTCTAATCCCTTTTCCTTTAAATCAATTAAATATACGTGAGCATTTTCAGGGTTCGCCTCAATCAAAGTAGTAAGTAGTACTTTCATAAATACTGTTTTCCCCATTCGTGTAAGACCACCTAGTACCATATGAGGAGTTTTATCAAAGTCATGATAAATTAACTTCTCGAGGCTTTGCCCCATCGGTACTTGCCATTCACCTTTTTTTATTAGCCCCTCATTCCAACACCACTTTTTCGGGATACGTTTACTGAATACCCGAATCATTATCTTGTAGTTATCGTATTTGATACGTACAGGCTTATTTAATCCTTCACTTACAACATCCTCAACCTTTTGTATTAATTTAGATGGCATCCCTAACGGAAGTTTATATACATAAGTCGTACTACGATCACCTTCTTTTCTTTCGAGAAAAACCGGATAATGTAATTTTTCATCCTTCCTAATTGCAATCCCACTTACTTCAAAGAATACTTGTATCTTCTTTCTATCATCCTCTTTACCTTTTAAACTATCATTTAGCAAAGCGTACCCGAGCGAAACTGCAGGTATTAATAACAATTCAAGCATAGGGGTTCACTCCTTATATATCCTTAAAGGATATAGTTGCTCTTTACTGGAAGATTTACATACAAGTTGTTTTTCTTATATAACAAAGTGTCCCATGATTCTAGGTTCCATTCCTTCAAAGAAACACCATTAGCACATAACGTAGAAGATACAAAAACGAGCCGGTAAGAGTTGTATACATCGTCATACGTGGAAGCCAATGTGGAACACTCATCCCCATTTTCTCAGCTGCCTTCATCGCCACTACAGACAATCCTGTCGCTGTCCAAATTACTACAACTTCCCCAGCAAGTGTCATATCGAATCCCTCTTTCTTTTTAGTTGTAATCCTTTTGACGTGAGAATCGGTTGATACTGATTAACCATTTCATCCCATTCAAGAATTTCTTCCTCTTCCCCGTATAGATCTTCCATAATATCATTAGATAAGCTGTAGTAACCGCGGTACTCTTTGTTGTTAGATACCTCGTGTCTTTCCATATGTTTTAGAATAGAGTTTACTTCACCTTTACCCATGGACTCTTTATACATGCTTCTCAGCTCTTTAGAAGGATACAGGTACGGCGTGTCATTCAAGTAATCATATTGCCACCTCATCGCTCATCTCTCCACTGTTTACAGTCCTCTAAGTATGCATCAATCCTTTTTTGAATCCCTATTTCGTTATACGGACCATACGGCTCTTCTTCTCCTAATAAGTCAACGATATCAACGTAGTTTGGATTTAGTAACATATTGTGATTTGCGATGTGATTGTACAAACATCGTACTTCACCATAGTCATTTGCATCTGCGTACATGTTGTAAAGTGTTTGGGATGGATACAGTTGCATGCGATTTAAATACTTATATCCAGGTCTCATTGTTCCTCACCTTTCCCTTCTTGGTGTCCTTTTTTCCACGAGGAATACCAAGTGGTCTTGATATAGGTATATGACCTGGAGAATTATTTTTGCACGTCCACGCCAATTTTTTTCTTTCTAGCTTGTACTATTTATAAAGGAGTTTATTTTTGTATATAGAAAGTAAATCCTTGAGGTGAACGTATATGAAGTTTAAATGTAAACTCAAAGTAATCTTTGCAGAGCTTGATATTAAGCAGAGTGATTTTGCAAAACGTATTGGAGTTGACGATTCTACTCTTAGTGCAATTGTTCGTAATCGTACTAAACCTCGTTTTGATACGGCCTATCTAATTTGCAAAGAACTCGGTAAACCAATAGAGGAGATCTGGACCATCGAGGAGTAATTCCTCCCCCTCCAGCCTTAATAAGTTTTTATCTTTATTTTTACACTTGACTTTTGTGTTCGGCAGACAATCATGGGATGAGGGTACAGGACAACGGCTAGGGCAGAGAATGACTACCTTACAACGCTTCAAAAATAAAAAGCGTCGTAAAGTAGACGTTCTGTCAATCATGGTCTATCGGGTTAAGGAATCCGTATAGTAACACCCTGTTTAAACGCTGTAATCTCTTACACAGCTGACTTTTTACAGATAAAGCTTGTCCTATCTGCAGAAAGAACCAGGAAAGGAAATGCACTACTGGCGTATCCTTCATTACTCGTAACCTATAATTCTTTCATTATCAGCTGCTACCCGTGCCATAACACGCCAAGCAACCGCCGTACCATTAATGGCCGTACTCGCCTAGACTCCTAACAACGCAAACAAGGAAACGTTATTCGTTAGGACGCTTAACTTTCTGACGTTGGCTTAGCTAACCTGTTCAAGTTTAACGAGTGTTAGGTCATTCCTCGTGTGGATCCTCCTCTTAGTTACCTAAAAAAGACAATAAGAAACTAGACCTCGTGTATATCTGTTTTTTCGAATAAGGATATTCACGAGGCTGGAGGTTGTCCGATATTTAGTTAAAGAAAGAGCTTATAGCACGTGAGCTATAAGCATATTAATAACGAATAAAACCGAAGCCACAGTATAAAAACCATAAAACCAAATACAATCAGATTTTGTTTCTAAACCGAAGTAATCGCTTATTTTTTGCATCTATACTGTTCCACCCTTCTCATTTATATAAAAGTATGACTCTAGAAGTAAAACTTTATTAGTATTAATATATAACTCTAGGAGTCATACGTCAATAGTATCCCTAAAAAAGTTTTACTTTGATATGTAAATTGTGTAAAATGTAAAGTAATAAATGATCGGAATGAACGGAGGTATTACCATGAGTTCTATGGTATTCACTTTAGGAGAAACGATGGAGGAAATCGGGATTACCAAAAACAAATTAGCAGTGGAATCAAAAGTTCGTCCAGCAACTATTAGTAATCTAGTTAATGGTGAGGTTGGTCTTGTACGTTTCGATACATTAAAGTCAATCTTGGACGCTTTAAACCAATTAGCTGAAGAAAACGGTGTCGATAAAACCTACCGTATTGAGGACGTTGTACAGTACATAAAATAAATGTACTGTTTTTGTTTATAGAAATATTTCTTAATACTCTGATATACTTATTTAAAAATGGTAAAGGAGGAGAAATATGGAGATAAAAACAACCGCAGACGGTAATACTTACATCATTGAGATTGAGCAAAAAAAGAGTTCCACAAAAGAAAAATTTGGCCGTAAAGCTTCATTAGTTTCCGGAATTTTAGGCATCCTGCTTTCTGTTATCTTAGGTATCACAATAGTTGGGTTATTTTTTGCGGTTCCACTGTTTCTTTTTTCGTTAGGCTTTATATATGCAGCGTTTGAAAAACAAGAAATACACTGTCCTAACTGTAATCATACGCGGAGAATTTCTAAAGGAACCGGCTCTTTTGATTGTGGGAGTTGTAAGAAACGTACTTTAATAGAATGGAGATAGTGTAATAACGAAAAAAAAAAAAAAAAAAAAGAATCGGTACTTTTGCACCGATTCTTTTTACATTCAATATTAAAAAAGATTTTCTACCCATTCAACTACGTTTTTCCAAAAAGAGAAAAGTAGAATAAATCCCACCACAAATGAGACTAAGACAGATATAAGTATAGGATGTTTTTCAGCAAATGATTTTTTCTCAGGTGTTTGTATAGCTATGTTTTGGTTATTGTGCCCAATGACAGAGTTTTTGATATTATTTTTATCACCCATTTGTATGCTCATCTTAGCCCTCCATGACCTAATCTAGATCCTTCAACTTTATTTCTATCCCCCATTTTTATGGATTCATCAAAAATTATATTTTCTATATTAATAATAACTTGTTCCTTTTTACGCGTATCTTTTTCGACTTGGGATTTTATATCTAATTCATCGAGGTCATCATATTGGTTTTCAAGTTCCATAATAACTTCTACCAGTTTAGATTTAACATTTGAAATAATTTTACTTAGTATATTTTGTGGACATTCCACACGCATTTGTAGTATTTGAATCTGTATATTGGAAATCCCGTGACAATAAGATGCAGGAACAACTGATGCGTATGTTTCTTTTCCTTCGTTATTTATTACCCTTTCAAGCGTCTTAAAACTATCTAAAATTGGAATATTAATTAACTTCTTTATTTCATCATCAGATATCAGGTGGTGTAAAGGTACAGATTGATTCGTGAGCTGCACCCTATTATTTAATACATAAGTTCCCATAACAAGACCTTCTGTCATCCTGTAATTAGGTAATTCAGCTTTATCCTCGTATCCCGTGAGTTCACCTTCAATCCATTGCATTATCAAGTCATTTTCAAGGTCTGATAATATAATTTTTAACCGTAGAAGAACATTTTCAATAGTTTCTTGTCCGCTCACTGTGTCTTTTAGTAGTTGACTTCTTGCCATGATGTCACTCCGTTTCTAATAATTTACTTTTAAGTCTAATAGATTCAAATTTTATATGCAATATGTCAGATGTAAAAAGTCAAATTTCATAGCATTTGGATTGCAATAATTCTACGCTTCAATAAGAACACTTGTTCGTGTATAATAAACATAAACTATACGAATTGGGGGATCATCATGGAAAAGCATAACTGGGGAACACCAAAATTACGTGGGAGAGGTATGGTGAAGTGGCAGCCTTTTGCCAGTATGCCGGAGCAATACGAGGTGATACGAGAAATAATTAGCGATTTGAATAAAGTGCCGAAACCAATTCTTACACAAGATACAAAAGAGCGGATTGAACGTGCTTTAATTGATTCTGCACAGAGGCAGGAAGATATCCTTATTTCTTTTTATAGAGACGGATTTATCAGCAATATGTACATAACTGTCACACGAATTGATTTACACACTAATACAGTGCATTGTACAGATGCATTTAATTTAAATACAGAATTTAAATTTGATGAAATTATTGATGTGGCTGACTAATTATTGTCAGCCTTTTTACATTTTTTAAGGTTATTGTAAGGTAAATGAAAGTTTAGAGAAAGATTGAAGTTGTACGATGAATTTGTGTTAATAAATAGGAGGTGTATTAAAAATGAAGAAAGTACTAAAAAGTTTAACTGTTACATCATTAGTTTTAAGTGGCGGCTTCCTTTTTGGTTTTAGTGAACAAGCAAGTGCTGCTAGTCCTCAAACAAGTAAATCTGAGTTTTCTACAGAAACTAGAAGTATTGCATCATATGAATTCTCCTTCTATGACTTAAGTGATCTGAGGGGAACGGAATTTTTCACTCTAACTCCTGGTAGTTCCAAAAACTTTGTAGGAAATGCTGGCATATCATCTATAAAAATGCCTCCATCCTCCTCTATGACTCTCTACAGAGATCAAGATTATGAAGGGAAGAAAATAACAATTAAGAATACAGATGAATCAAGTTACTTAACTGTTAATTTGAATGAGTACTATATTGATGGAACTGATAAGAAATGGAATAATAAAGTTGGATCAATAAAAACAAAACGTATATAGTGATTGATAAAAGTGAAAAAAAGAGCCACCCAATAGGACGGCTCTTTTTTTAATCAAACTATTATTTTATTAAGCTTGCACTTGATAAACTTCGCAATACCAATCTTTATAATCTTTGAAATACCATGTGATAGCACCTAATTTATTACGGTCATCAACAGGTTCACATTGTAGATAGAAAATACCGTCTCCTTCATAAACTAAATTACCTTTCACTTTGAATTCAGCAAGTTTATTCATAATTTCTTGAGCTAAATTAATTCCTAATCCGCCTGATTTCATTGTCCATTTCATATTATTACCTCCTGTCGACACTGATGGTCCTGATTGAATTGTTTTACCTACAATCGCTTCAGCTACAGCTTTAGCAGCCTTATCAAAGTTGGCACGGTATTTTTGCATATCAACCTCATTATCAATAAAGCAAATTTCAGGTAATAGACCAGTCTTTGTTTTATTAATCCATCCTAAATCTGTTGTTAATTTAATGCCTCGGTCTCTCAAACCAAATGCATTAGCCATTGCCTTTGAAATCTTTGCTGCTAATTCTCTATTTCCGTATGAAGGGTGCAACCAAACTTCACAGCCTGTACCACCTGGAGAAGCATTTAAATGAAACTGTAAATCTACATCACTATCTTTCACTCGTAAATGGTTATTTGCCGCATTGCTCCAAACTGCAGTTTGTGTTGTTCCAACTTCATCCGAACAATTCACATACTTCCATCCAGCTGCTTGTACATATTTAGCAACTGCATCGAGGAACTTTCTATCCTCTACATGTTCTTTCCCATAAACACTATTTGCACCTTGTACAATACTATTGTGGCCACCTGAACCTGCAAAACAACCCATTATTCAACATCTCCTTTTAGTGTAAGTTATTTTTTTCTAATACATCTTTTTGTTGTAATCCTTTGTTGCTCAAATAGTTGTTTTTCCACGCCATATACAAAGTGAATGCCCCTGTAATAACGGCTACTAAACCATTTGTGATATTGTCATCAATCGTTTGGTATCCGACAAGGTTTAATACACTATTAATTACAGCAATTACTAATACGACATAACGGCTAATTGAAGCTGTATCAAAGTTCCTCATCCTCTCACCTCCCTTCATTTCATGTAATTTAAGATGTTAAATAATAAAAGGACTGCCAATGACAGTCCTGAAATCCACATAGATATATGAGCTTTTTTGTTACTTTCCAACTTTTCTTGCGCTAGTTTTAAGTCTCGTATTTCTCGATCACGGAATTTGAACATTTCATCAACTTCAGTCCTTTGCATATAATTTTTTTGATTGTAGTCTAGCTTTTCCTCAATTCGTTTAACTGCGGCGTTCATTGTTTGAAGATGCACTTCTAATTTCGCAATACGTTCGTACTCTTTTTGCTCCACCGCCATCCCCCCTTTTTAGACAATAAAAAAAGACCAGCTTATGGCTGCTCCGTTTCCTTTATATTTTCAGTTGTTTGAGTTTCTTGAGATGGATAATTCCCTGTAAGTGATGTATAACACTCTAAACAAATGTTCTTTTTCGCAAACCCCATATCTAGTGGGTACAAACGCGCGCCACGTTTACATATTTCGCATCTTGTTGCAATACGAAAATATATCGTTCCGTCCGTTTCCCCCCACACCTCTACTTTATTCACACCATATAAACCGGCATTGTTTAGCATATCAAAAGGTATTCGCACAAATACTCCGTTTTCGTTTCTTTCTGAATCTACTAACCTACCAGCAAACGGAGCACCTTCCCCTGCTTGTAAGGGATAACCTTGTAAATCTTTGTAATCATCCATATATTTCCCTCCTAAACGTTAGGTAGCTTGTACCATTGTCCTGCCATTCCCATAAAATAAAACCCATAGCCTTGACCACCATCAAAGAAACGAGCGGATCCAGCTTGGCCCATTCTATTACGCCCTAAATTTATTCCCTGCGTTAGAATAGGTTGATTTATGAATACATCCTTTTCTGTACTTATATCAAAGGTCTGCCCGTTATCAGATGGACCTATGTTGTTATTTACACCGCCTATAGCAATTCTATTAAACGGTTGAAGACCATCTGCTCTTTCTGCTGCTGCTCGATCCCAGTTATACATAGATGCATATTTACCACTGTATAGCGTTACACCCGATACACAAACCGCTGTCCCTTGTCTCATGTCAGCATTTCCAGAACAAACCTTAATAATTAATGCGTGCTGTTGCGGAATATAGTTTGTCGGCACTTTGAAAGTGAAAGAGTATCTTCTGATTTCTCCATAATAGGTAGATGGTTCAGGAAAATCCATTTTTTGTTCATGCCATGTATCGTAACTTACATTGTCTCGGAATGTAACGCAGCACACTTGTAAACGCGGCTTCCCTGTTTTTCGTACCCCATTTATCATTGCTGCTCTAAAATGAGCAGATAATGTGTATTCGTTACCAGGATGTATTCCATTATTCACGATTGCTTCTGGATAGTTGTACATATCTACCCTCGCGGCATTCACCATTTGTTCATAATCGAATACATGTGTATTTTTTTCTATTACTACATTGCCCCACGACTTCCAAGTAAGACCATATCCACCTTCAAATCCATAATAATCTGCATTCCCAATATTTTTCTTTGTAACACTAGAAAAGTCAGGATCTGCTATTAGATTTCGTCTTGATACTGCGGTTGTTTTTGTTCCCCATTCATCTTCAAAGAGAAAGTCTAGCATCTTAACAGTTACACCGTTTTTATCGATGAGTATCTTATCACCACGAACGGAGATAAAGTTTGTATCAATGCCTTTTGCAGTTAGCCACTTCACCATTGTATCGGCATTAATATTCAGTTTCTCAGCATCGATTGTAATCTTACCAGGTGACATATTGATAGAAGTAATGATACCGTCTTTTAAAATTTGTGCTAAGATCCCTTCATCTAATACTTCTAACCTAGATTCTGTTTTCGTTACATAAGCTTTATAAGTCTCATTTATAAACGTTTCTTGTTTTCCAGAGATGATTGAAACGCCTTTTTCAGTAGCACTAATACTTCTTTCTAATTCTGTAACTTTTTTAGTGTAATCTTCAGTTGCTATCTTATCGGCCAACTCTTCCATGATTTTATCTTTATCTACAATATCAACAGGATTCTCCTGAAATGAAGAAGGTTTATCGCCAATCTGCAACATAGGTTGAGCTGCCCACAGCCTTCCATTTCTACGCAGCCAGTATTGTACTTGTACTTTTTTTGTTCCTTCTACAAGTAGACCAAACACATGATGTCTTACCCACATTCCTTGTGTTAACGTAATCTCTTGCCCGTATTGCTTTAACACATTTCCATTTGCATCTAAACATTTCAGCTCCATTTTCGCGCCATTATCAATGCTAGACTTATTATCTGTATAAAAGTATGCAGAAAAAACGTAATTCCAACCAGGTCCGGCATTTATAAATTCATGTGTAGCGCCCCTGTATACATCTGCTGTATTTCCTGTCGATATTGTACGAAGTGTATTATACCCCTTATATAAAACGGTTGTATCCCTTGTTGTGCCTGATTGAAGAACCCAATATTTTGTGTCATTCTTCCAAAGAACATTCCGTAATACAGTTTGATTACCGATTCCACCAACATAATCTTCAACATCTTTTATTTCAACTTTTCCTTCCAAAGCTTTTGCAGTAGTTTCCCAACCTGCTTTAGCTTCTTGTAACTGCGTACCTTGTTTGGTTTGTATTTCTTGTAAACTAGTAACATTTTCTTTAATACCGTCTGCTGTTTTCTCTACAGTAGTAACACGCTCGCTAAAATCGCCTTGTGTTTTTTCTACTGTTTTAATACTTTCTTTAAGTCCTGTCACACTTTGCTCAATCTCAGTTGTTTTTTTCGTAAATGTTTCTTTAGAAGTAACTTCATCATTAGCAGGTTGCCATGTAGTTCGAATGTTACCTTCTTCAAATTTTGCATGATGGGAATTCAAATTACCATCAATATTGCGTCCAGAGTAGTAGAACTTAATCTGAGTGATATCTTTATCTTTCGTTTTAAACGTGACGTATAATGGCTCATCTTTGTATTCAATATTAAGTGATAATATACTATCGGCTCGTACAGACTTCCATTCTTGCTCATCACCTGCATACGTTATCGCTGCTTCTACACCAAACCAAGGATTTGCATTAAGTTTTGTCATCTTTCCAGTGAATAAAAAGGAGATGGTAATTGTTTTGTTTCTATAATTAATCTTATCGGAAAGAGTCATTTGTTCCGTTGTTCTTTGTACAGCACCTTTCATGGCATCAATACCATTAATCCAACCTTTCATCATATTGACACCAATGAAATCCCTGAACCAACGACTCGGTGAGTGAATCGATAACAGACCAGAAATTTTATCTTTGATTCCATTTCCAATGTCCGTAATTTTGTCCCAAATAGCCCCAGCCATAGAGCTTATACCATTTAAGAGCCCTTGCATCATATTTCTTCCTATGCTCCCTAAGTCAATTCCGCTCAAGAAAGACTTCACGTTATTAAAAATTTGAGTCACTGTGTTATAGATAGCATTTAAGATACTAGATGTCGCCGACTTTGCTGCATTCCAAATTGAAGAAATGATGCTACCTACTGCGTTCATAACAGATGAAATGACTGAACCTATACCTGAAAAAATTGAACTTACTAGAGAACCTATCGCTGATAAAACACTAGAAAAAATAGATTTCACTAGATTTAGCCCACCAGTCACGACTGCTGAAATTAAATTTATCGCCCCTTGGATGATATTTCCGATTAATGACATTATACTCGACGTAATGCCTTTCACCGCGTTCCACGCTCCACTCCAATCTCCTTTTAAAACTGAAGTGAAAAGCTTTATTATGTTGGTGATTATCCCAATAGCAGAGGTTATTACGCCCATAATTGCGGGAAAGACTGCCTGGACAATCGACAGAATAAATTGAATGGCTGGGATCACTACGCCTTTTATTATTGTTGCCAGACCTTCAAGTATCGCAGTGGCTACGGGAATCGCCGCTTGAATTATCGAAACTATTACCGGGAAAACCGCCTGAACGATTTGTAAAATTAAAGGGATAACTGTAGTCGCTATGATAGAGATTACCTGGCCTAATAATTGAATAATCGGAATCGCAACGGAAATCGCAGCAGCAATAATCCCAGCTATTACTGGGAAGACCGCCTGTACCGCCTGCAGAATGATCGGAATCACTGACGTTGCTATGATTGATAGGACCTCTCCAAATCCTTGAATTAACATTCCTGCTATGCTAAATGCCGCCTGGATTACTTGTAATATAATAGGGAATGCCGTTTGGAAAGCTTGAAGGAATATCGGTAAGACAGTAGTCGCAAACTCTGTAAACATTTGAGATAAAAATTGAATACCTTCACTGATTAACGGCATAATTTCTATAGTTGTATCAGCAAACATACGAATAAGCTCAGTAACCATAGGCATGACTTGTTGCATGACTTGACCAAACCCAGTAAACAATTCAGCTGCTAACGGTACTACAGTTTGTACAATTTCACCAAAAAGGCTTGCAATTGTTGCACCTAGCTCACCAAAAGCCGCACCTAGCTCTGCAAATGCAGGACCTAATGTGGCAAAACTTTCAGCTATAACTTGACCTGTTTTTTGAAACTCTGGTGCTAGAGGAGCAAATGCCTGCATAATCCCCTGCGCTATTGACTGCACAACCGGTAAAATAGCCGAGATCACAGTAGAAAAAATCTGCTGTATCGATTGCCACGCTGACATAAATGCTGATTTTACCTGGTCGTTTGTGTTTATTAATTTAAAAATTGTAGCCCCTAATGATGCTACAATCGCTATTACCCAACCGACAGGTCCTGAAACTCCTAAAAATGTTAACCCTAATCGTACGATCAAAGGTGTTAAAGTTGCTATCGTGTTTCCAATAGAAGAAAATGACATTTTTATAAATTCAATCACTGGTGAAATAGCGGAACCTATCCCAGAAAAAGCCGAGCTTAAGCCGGAAACCACAGAAGAAAAAGCTCCACTAATACTTTGACCAATTGACATGAATTTTGACAGTATAACAGCAATTGCTACATCAAAGGCTGTACCTAGAGCGCTACCCATCGCCGAAAATTTTGCAGGTACCGTACCAAGGTAAGTTCCTAAAGAATCTAGCGCTGACCTCATAGCCTCAACAGCTGATACGGTTCCACTTTTTATTGATTCCCAGGCATTATTCACCGCATTTCGGAAAGTCTCGTTATGTTTATAAAGTTGAACTAGTGCTACTCCCACTAAAGTGAGAATTGCAATAACTGCACCAACCGGTCCTAACATTAACGCAAATCCGGCTCTTAATGCTGATAAAGCAGTCCGAAGCATTACTGCTGCTTTTGATGTTCCTGACATCCAAAGCATTAGTTGGCCGATAGTAATTATTGCTCCTCCAATTGCGTTAATAACAATACCAGCCACCGTTGCTACAACTAAAAAAGCCGTAGTAAATGCTACTACGGAAGCGATCACCGTCTGCACGGGAGCTGGTAATTTTGTAAATGCGTTTGCCAGCGTTTCAACTACTCCAGCTACAGCCATTAATGCTGGAGCCAATGCGTCAGTAAATGCACGTGCCGCAACATCAAGAGAGGCTTCCATTTTCGTCAGTGCTCCGGCCCATCCTTCAAGCATGGAGTCCGCAGCTTTTTTAGAAGCACCGTCCGAGTTCACTAAGGATTGTGTTAAAGCATCAATCTTTTCAGGTCCTGCTGCTACAAGTGCCATCATACCTGATACAGCTTCTGTACCAAATATTGTTGCTAACGCCGCACCTTTTTGTGCACTTGTCATACCTTCCATTCCTGATTTCAACTCACCAATAATTTGAGACAATGGTTTCATATTACCTTGTTGATCCGTAATAGATACGCCAAGTCGTTTTAACTCATTCGCCGCTGCTTTTGGCGGTTTAACTAAACGTAGTAAAGATGCACGTAATGCTGTACCAGCGGTCTCCCCTTTAATACCGCTATTTGACATAATACCAACAGAAGCCGCTAGTTCTTCCATCGATATGCCTAATTGAGCTGCAGGACCCGCCGCATATTTAAAAGCGTATTGCATATCCCCTACACCCGCAGCTGTTGCGTTTGCGGCTGTTGCTAGAACATCAGCAACATGTGTACTTTGACTTGCCTCCATACCAAATGAGTTTAAAGCTGACGTAATCGTATCAGCAACCATCCCCAGGTCTTCGCCTGATGCGGCCGCTGCACTCAACACACCAGGTAATGCGGACGTTGCTTGAGCCGAATCGAAACCTTTCGCACCCATTTCAGCAAAAGCCGCTGCTACCTGCCCTGTTGAATACACAGAATCCTTTGCCATATCAAGAATCGCTTTCTTTACTTGACCGTAGTCACCTGCAGTTAAAACTGCCGCTTTACGAGTTTGTGATTCAAATTCTCGTGACTTTTGAATCATACTTCCTAAAGCAAAAGCCGACGCTGCAGCTGCAGGACCAAATGCATTTTGCATTGTTTGTCCTGTTTGCTGTACACGTCGGCCCATTTCAATTGCTTGATTACCTACTTCTTGAAATCTAGCACGCCACCCTGAATAATCAGGAGGCGGTGGTGCTGGTGGTGCTGGCGGTAATGGTGGAGGTGACGGCGGTTGTGGAGCCGGTGGGATAGGAGGTGGTCTACTAATCTGCTGAAAAAACGTATTCCATGCTTGTGTAGCTTGTCCAAGGTTACTTATTAAATTAGATATATCCGCAATCACCTGAGTTTCTACCTTGTTCTGGCTCATTCACCTCACCTACCCTTCCTCTTCTTGTATTTGACTTCTAATCATTGATTCTATTTGATCAAAGAACGATTCGTTCCTTTGAATTTTTTCAACTACTTCTTTCCGTTCATTTGCTTGTTTTTCAATATCACGAACACTTTCTGGACGTGTATATATATCCGCTAATGACTTGATTTTGTCACTTTGAGCATTTCGATTAAACAAAGCTTGTACACTTGCAAACTCGTACTTATCAAGTAGTTGTTCCTTATATCCGTTCAACATAAGGTGATATTCCTTGAGACTAATACGCCAAGATTGCAAGGTGGTCATATTAAAAAAACGAAAACACTCACCTTGCAATTCATCAATATTTATGCGTACAGGTTCTCGAACGATTTCTGTTGTTCCGCTGTCATTGTCCCTAGAAGTTTCTTCACTGTCTTCTGGAAGAAAAAACTATTTAACACAACAGCTTTGTTGTACTTTAGAATTTCATCAAGGTCTAGTTTTTCTGCATTAAACATATTTTCAATCTCTTTCTGTACTGCCTCATACGTGATTCCCTCATTTGTATGAATCAGTGCGTAATAAACCACATCCGTGAAATTAGTAATTCCGCCCTGCATGGTTTGAGAAACGAATTGCATCGGCCCACCGTTTTCATCTAATAATCTCAGTGCTTGTAAACAGAATTTCAGTTCTTGTTCTTTACCATTAATTACGAAACGCGTATATGATTTTTCAGCCATAATAATTACCTCCAATTTTTTGTTCAAAATAAAAAAGCGTTTATATGAACGCTTATTCAAATCTCAATTATTTATTTATTTATTTATTTATTTTCCAGGAATTCATCCACTGCTTTACCAAGCAAACTTCAAAATCAGCAATTATTTCTGTTATAGATTCCATCTCTCATCCTCCTCAAAACATCCTTATTCAGTTCCTGGTGTAGCTACATCACCAGAAGGTGCACCTTCTGGTACTTTATTAAGCGTCCCTTTAGAAATTTTCCCGTTTAATTTTAAGCCGATAGAATACTTTGAGTACTCCTCATTTTCATGAGAAAGTTCCAAACTATTCAACATGTATGTTCCTGATTTAACTTTAAACTCAGAAGCGGTTGCACTACGTAGGTTAACTTCATGAATTCTTACTAAAACTTTATTAAGAATTGCTTCTTCTACATAATCAAGTCCCTCGTCACCTTCAGTACAAATCCCTTCAATACTAGCTGATTGTGTTACGTCACCGTAATCAGATCCACTCTTATCTTTCGTTTTTAACTCGATTTCTCCAGCCTCAATTGATCGTGAACCTGACGTTTGGTTAAAAAATCGAACTGTTTTTGTAGTTTTCCCATCAGGTTGCCGAATGTCAATCAAGTAAAGCGTTTCGGCACCCTTAAACTCAGGTGCATTACTTTTTTTCAATTCTGCCATTTTTAGTCCCCCTCTAATTTCTGATTGTTATAGTAATAAAACTCAAATGTTTCGCTGTTAAAATCTCAACGTCTTTTTGAGACAGTGGTTCAAAATCCTTTACTTTTGCATTAAAAAAACCGATTCGTTCTGGTTTCTTTTTACTTGTATCGTACAAGTCAATTGAACCCTTTTCGAATCGGTTAATTATTCTATCTTGCAAATCGTTCCTATCAAAAACTTTATCTGCATACACACCAACTTGAATCAGGTGATTACGCGAGAAATTCTCCTTTGAATACCTGCTAATTGTTCCTGACAAATCCTCAATGGTAATGAAGGGTTTGTCTTTTCCTGATACAGAAACACCATCGTATATCCATGTAGTAGGCGCAAAAACATCCAGCAATTTTTTTAATGAATACATTACATCATTCAACATAATTAATGCCCCTTTGCTACACGTTGAACAGTTTTGTTTATATCCTCAACAAATGGTTGCTCACCTTCAAATGCTGTTTTACGCATAAAACCTTTTTTGGTTTTGTGCGTAAATTCTTGTACCGCCGCGTAAATAAGAGGAGATCCATACGTACCAATAATTCTCGCACCGACTACCATCTTTACACTTGCAGGAATACTTTCAGATAAAGGACCGTGTAATATCGGTGCTCGATTAGAGGCTTGATTAGCTTGTAAGCGTGTATGTTTTTCTACCGTTTGTTCAATTGGTGTTTTGTATCTACTGGGATTATGTGCTTTTAACACATTTGATTTTCCTTTAACAACAACTCTGATTCTCATCAAATCACCCTCTTTACAATGACCTCACGACGATTTACGCCACCAAGCCCTCGTTCATCGATAAGTTCGATAACGTAAAAAGCACCTTTACGTTCAATTTTTTCAATGTTCTCTAAGTCCACATTAAGAGGAAATGTAACAAGCGCCTCTCCTTTTTTAACATCGAGATCAGCGAACTTCGTCTTTTCCACTGACGTGAATTTCTTCCAAACTAATTGAACAGTTTCTTTTCGGGGGTCACCTTGGATTTCTTCTCCTGTAATTGGATCCTTTTCAGAAACCCCTTTAATGTATAAAATCACCGGTTCTCTACGTCCCTGCTCAATCATTTCACGATTTTCGCGAATCTCTTTAATATCATCTTCAGTAAGCAATTGCTACACCTCCTCGCTTATTAAGTAGTTCAGCCGTGACGAACATTGTGGATGTGGGCTTATTAATTGATTCATAAGGCTTTCCGGAATATTTTTCGGATACTTTCCAGCCCCTAAACCGTACGCATCGCGTCTTGCTAGCTTGTAACACGTGTGCTTTGAATGATATCTGTGACGGTGACCATTATCAATAATTTGATAACCTGTCACAATTTCACTTTCTAAGCCATTCTGTATAGTAGCTGCTCGGTATGTGTTAGTACTCTCAGAAACTGCTACACGCTCAACCTTCCATTTCTCATTGTCGTGTACTTCCTTTATCTTTTGAGAAATCATTGCAATGCTCTCGCCCCTTAATACAGATGGACGAATGACACTACTTAATCGATCTCTCATATCTCCAGATAAATTCCATACACGATCAGACAGAACTAAGCCATCTTCACCAGGTCTTTTTATAACCCCTTGAATAATTTGCTTATTTACTGCAGTTATAGATTTCACGTCCAAACCTGCTTCTGATAATTTTGATGTGGTCCATTTCGACGTGTTTTCAATCAATGTATGGAATGACCGCTCTGCTTGTTTACGAAATTCTTTTTCGTATAAAGTAAGGTCTCGTAATAACGCATTTAACCTACTACGCTTTACGATTCCATCCTTTTGATAGTCATTCAATAAATCAACTAAAAACAAACGTATTAGGATAATGGCCTTTACAGTATCAGAAACTTGTTTTTCGTGCTCCTCTTTAAATTCTTCGGAAATGGTATCGAGCACCGCATCCATCTCTTGTTGAGAATCGCTCATGTAATCATCTCCCATCTGCCCGCTTAGCAAATGTTTGGTGAGTACCTTTTCCCCGTCGATACTTCCTGTACTTTTTAAGCGCGTCCGCTGATAACTTCTTATAGTTTGCAAAGATCATCGATTTATCAACCGATTCTTCACCATCTGTATAAGAAAAATAGCGCGCTGCGTCTGCTGCAATCGATTCATAAGCAAATGACAGAGCAAGATAAAAAACAGCATTTGCGTTTAACTCTTCGGTTAATTCTGACTCAGTTTCGGCTTCAGCTAGCCAATTTCCGATGTCTTCCGGAGTTACTTTTGGAACTTTTGCTAACCGACTCTCCAGTCTTTCCGACACCTTCATTTGGCGTCACCTCCGTCACTGTATTTTGTTAAGTCGTCATGATTCCTGCAGCTTTTAACTTTGCAATAAGTGCATTTAAGTCTTTCACTACACCCGCTACGTCAGTGGCTGTACTATCTGGTTGTTTATCAACCTTTTTGGGTATTAGAGCTACTTTTTCTTCAAGCCCTTTAATAATAGTGCCAAGCGATGTGTCTTTCGCAATCGGCATCGATTTATTTAACCGTTGAGCTTGATTTTCAGAAATAGACATTTATAACACTCCTTTCAAAATGAAAAAAGGTAGCATAGACGCTACCTTTTAAGCCATTGTTTTAGAGATATTTTCAAGAACAGCGATAGACTCTTTCGCATTCTTAACTTCAAATCCAAATTCCCCACGAATGACACGAGAGAAGTAGTCAGCGCCATTTGGTGTAGCATCTTGATCATAAATTGGAGTTAAGTAGCGCGCCTTAACTTTTTCCGTATCAAGAAGTAACGCACGATCTTTAGGCATATTTAAATCAACTACAACACTAGAAATCGCTCCACCTGGTAAATCCGATACAAACGATAAGATTTGGTAACCTGCCGCAGTATCTTGACGCGTAGTACGAATTGTATCGCCACCAAGCTTTGTAATTTGTCGCGCGATATTTGGTCCACATAAAATTGTGTTTGCTGAACCGCCTCGCGTAAACACTTGCTCTACAGCGTCATTCAGTGGTTTAGCCGCGATTTCGTTCCCTTTAAAATCTTGCTTATGAGAACCTTCAATACCTGTAAATGCAAATAAACCACCTGTAGTACGTGGTTGTGTCGGAGAACCGCCATTTCTACGACCATAAATTAAAGACGTGTTCGCTTCACGAATCATCTCTTGTAAACGCAGATTTACTTGATAATCTAATTCGTTTGATACGCCGTATGTGTTCACTTGTTGTTGTGTACGTGAAACAGATGCGTATCTTGAAAAGATTTGTGAGAAGTTATGTGACACTAAACGGTCATTGATCTCATTCTTACGGAAAGCATCTTCACCTTCTGGTCTCGGTCTTGCGATGACTTTTAATTCACCACCAGCTGTAATTGCCTCCGCTTTCGTACTATCGTAACCACGTTGCACAGTGATTTTATCGGCGTTTTCATCGACACTTACTACACGTAGCACTTCTAAGCCGTTTTGTACCAGAGCATTTTCAGTAAACTTACGAGCCTCGCCTTTTTCTAAAGCTAGGTCCGTATCCCCAACAGCCGCGGCTGTTTTCACAATACCTGTATCAGAGTTTAAATAGTCGTTCTGCCATTCAAATTTAGTTTGTGTTAAAGCGTCTCCTACACCAATTAATCCGAAAAGAACAGGTGCTTTCGTAAGAATTAAATCCACATTCGCTTGCATTTGTCTTACTTGTTGTTGAAATTCGTACGTAGTTGGTACTGGCATACTTGTAGCCCCCTCAAATTTTTTAAATTAAAAAATCGCTGACTTTTAATCAACGATCCGTTATTTCTTCGATTTTGCTTCTAACAACTTGTTATAAATACGAGTTACCTCGCCCGCATACTTTGAATCTTTTAACGCCTTTGTTTTCGCCTCTTCTAGCTCTTTTTCTAAAGCAAGAATTTCATTCGCTCTCGGATTTGTTCCTGGATTCGCGCCACCAGCTGCATCTGCTCCCACAACTTTCTTAAACATCCAAGGTTTACTTTCTTTTAATGCATTAACAGCCTCTTCAACTCCTTGATAATTCCCGTCCTCATCGAGTTTAATGGACGACTTATCTAAAAGAGCCAATACATCCCCTGGATCATTCGCATCAAAAGCACGTGCAACGCTCTTAATTTCAGTGTTTAAAATACGAGTATTGGCTTTTTCTTGTGCTTTTTGCGCCGCTTCGGAAGCCTCTAATGCCTTTTTATCAGCTTCTTCTTTTTCAGCCTGCAAACGTTCAATTTCCGTCATTTCTTGCTTTTTACGCTCTTCTTCAGCTTTTTCGTATTCTGCTAACTTTGCTTTTACGTCATCGTAGTCGCCATATTGTTCTGCTGACTTGTTACGCTCACGCTCTAAGCGTTTCTTAACGATTTCATCTAACTCCTCTTGCGTAAAAGTTTTTGGTGGGTCATCAGTACCAACAGGCTTTTTGTCAGGATCATCACCCGAACCACCATCAGAGAAAAACTGAAGGTCTAACCGAAGTGGGAACTTAGGTGTTTTTTGTACTTTTTCTACAAAATACTTTAATGCTGTAGCTTGTTTTGCGTATTCCATTAGCAAATCCTCCATTTTGAGCCTGTCGGCTATAATTTCCGAAAGTTTATAGCGCCATTTCGTAAGGCAAGTATTACTTTTCGTTATACGGATCCTGAGACTGTCTTTTCAACATCCGCTCTTGCATAATCTCCATGAACTTTTGTTCCGCATTTTCTTTACCACTTCTCGTAATCGCACCTTTAATTGATTCGATTTCGTTTGAAATTTCATCGCCTAACTGTTCGATAAGTGCTTTTTGATCTTGCGGTAACGGTAAACCGAAAATAATCTTACTAGCATAATAGTTATCTACTTTTGCTAACATTTCTTTATCGTATTTGAATTTGGAGTCATCCTTCCTAGCTTTCATATAACGTAAAATATACTCATTTAAGGTTTGTAGACGGGACTGCCATATCACCCATGAGCGTTGTGTTTTTGAAATGATATTACTAAATAAAAGCTGTACGGCCATGTCATTTATACCACCTGTATTCATATCAGCCGTATTCACCATTGGTACTTCTGCTTTTTCATGTAGGCGTTTTTGCAATCGGTCCAGATACGCTTCAATGGTTTCTTTAAATCGGAATCCACTTTCTAGCTTTTTAGCGCTTGGTTCACCTGCATCTTCCGCACCATCACCTAAATCCCATTTCGCACCTGGTGCAACTTGAAGTGGATTCTTTGGATCCTCGTCTACATTCGTTAGTAACGTAATGGCGAACATTTCAAAACGTAGCGCATCCGAGTAATCAGACATCTTTTTGTCGATTTCGTCAGAAAGCTTAATCGTTTTTTCAAGCTCACTATAACCTGTAGTTCGCTTACTGAGCTTTTCAGTCGGCACTGGTACAACGGGAATAAAATCGATGCCCATTGATGAGCGCTCAACCCTATCCTCTTGTTTTTCTAAGTCACCGTTGTATACAGCCTCTTCAATTTCACAGTCGTACTCACCAGCTTCTTCATGCCAAACTAAGTAATACGATAATTTCCACATTTTCGTTTGTTCTTCATCAAGCCATGCAATAAAATGAATCTCTTCCAGTTGGTCTATATCCCAGTCGTTATACTTTGCGATAACTTCTGTTGATGGATGCCAAATAATCTTGAATTCACCGCGACGTTTATCATAGTGAATACGAGCATACACACCAGTTTTGGAAATGGCGCGGTCCTTTGCTGCTGCTAATAACTTCTCATGCATTCGGTTATCATCCCAAACCCATGTTAATAACCTTTCCTTCGCCTTCGCTCTACTGTTTTCGCGTTGTTGCTCTTCACTAGGCTCATATCCTGATTGAATCATAAGCGCTGGGTCATCTATCACATTAGGAGGAACTGTGACTTTCGGTTCTTTTTCAAATTGCCACGCTGCAATCATGTTTACGATTTTTTGAGGATAATCAAGTTGTATTTTCGTAGGTTCGTAGTCGAGATTGTCTGGTTTTTTATAATCAGTCCATACGTTTAAGTCTCCTTCATAACGCTCATACAAGCGAACCTCGGACATAATGCGTGTCCACTCACAATCGCCGAGTGCGGTACGAACTGGCATTACAATTTCTACTGGATTCATAAAATTACGATCACCTTGTACTCTCATTCAAGCCCCTCCTTTCTCAATATCTTGAATTTCCTGTAGTTCCCGCTTTACGCCTTGCACGTTTATATGCAATAGAAAAAGCCATTTGAACTGCATCCGGACCATTATCATGTGGATGCATCGGATACATTTCAAATTGCTCCAATAAAGCACGTAAATGTTTCATAAAACGTAATTTACCACTCTGTATATCAGGTAATAATGACTCAATACGTAGTGCTTTTCGTGTACGTTGCTTAATTTGTTTTAAGCGAGTCGATGAAGGATACCCTTTCTTTTGCAACGCTTCAGCAACCTTCTCAGCAAACCACTCCTGCGCTTGTTGCGCCTCTACCGCAAGTGCTTCGTATTGATATTCCAGCGTGTATTCTACAGCCTTTTCTAACAACGTATTTGGATGCACACGCTCCATAAAAATATCGATAACGTAACAAGTTCCTGTTTCAACGTTTTTCGCAAGTGTAACAACTACACTGTAGTCACCTTTTTCTTTCCCCATTGCAAAATCGACAGCGCCGTAATATAAAAGTTTTTTATCTTTTAGATCACTTTCAGTACAGTACGTGAAATATTTAGGTTTAAATATCTGCCTTTCCTCGTCAGTCGGGTTACATAGATACTCCTGGTTAAACGCTTTGGTACCGTCATCTTCCCTAATTTCCATCAGATCGATGTATGGGAAATGAGATGGCCATAACGTTTTTGTACCACGGAGCATTTCTTCTTTGTTTTGTTCGTAAAATTCACGAGCTTTATCAGAAGCGCCCTCTTCATCCACTTGACGAATCTCACGCCATTCTTGCCATAAGTCTTCGCGCTCTGACCATTTCAAAATTGCCGGGAATGATCTTGATACAAAGTCACGACGGTTTTTAATAACATGGTGTAATAAGCTGTCGTAACAAACGATAGTACCCATATAAATACAGGCACCTTCTTGTCGACTTAAACCTGGAAGCAATTCTTCCTTGAACCAACGCTTATTTTTCGCGATTAAATCAACTGTCGCGGTATTTTCTTTACTCTCCAAATCATCCAAAATATAGAGCTGAACCCTTTTGGAACCGTGACGTAACCCACGTACCTGTGTCCCTATACCTTTCGCTTCGACTTTCGTGTTTGTTAAAGTCACGAACTCTTTATCGTTATCTACTTCATTTCGATTTTTTTGTTCGTGAAGTAAGATACCGAAATCTTGACGCAATTTTTCGTTATACTTTAACTGATCACGTGCCCAAGATATAAAGTCACCGGCTACATCGGAAGTTTCAGAAATCAAAACAATGTACTGCTTTAATCGATACACGACTTGATGACACAAATAACCGTTACTCAGGTATGCCGTTTTCGCATGGCCACGCCCTACACTCCAGGCCACTTTTTTCTTTTTCTCCCTACCTGTTGTGATGTCATCTAAAAGCCCACATAACGTTTGGTGAAATTCAGCTGCATCATCCATCGTTACTCCAGCCGGAATTAAGTTATCAGGATTCCCGGGATTTCCTTCTTCCGAAAAATACTCATACATGAAGTACAACATGTCATGTTCTCCACGATGCACCCTTTTTAACTTTTCTAGCTCATCGATGTCAGCAAGTAGTGTATCCATGTAATATTCTGTAGCCTCACCAGTTTCGTACAGCTCCTGTAATTTCTTCGCCCTTTCTGCTACAAGATTAATACGTTCCTGACGTTCTTGACGGGCTAACCATTTACCGTCTATATATGCCATGTAGCCCGCCCTCCTTTTACTCGCCTGTCAATTTTTTTAATTTCTGAAGCTGTTCTTCGATTTCCGCATTTGTACGGGTCGCATTTCCTAGATCACCCTCGATTACTTTCTTATCAGTCAGTAAACCGAATCGCTGCATATACAATTGCATAGCTTTTACACTCGGTTGTGGCCCTAAAATTAACTGCATTAACTTGCTGTACACCTGCTCACGCTTCTCTGCAAGAAAACTATCTGCCACTTCACTCTTAAATGCGATGAAGTCCTGGTTCTTAGTTCGCCACTCCCAAAGCGTTGTTCGATTTATACCTAGCTCGTTGGCCATTTCGTCCTGAGTCCTTTTTTCTTCGTTGTTCGATTCCATCAACTCGTTTTCTACAAGTAAGTACGCTGCTTGAATTTGTTTAGCCGTGAGTTTCTGCTTTAATTCGTCTAACTTAGCCATTCTTTCGCTCCCCTTTCTTCGTGAAATAGAAAAAGGCAACCGATTTAGTATCGATTGCCTTGAAATTCGTATGTTTTGTATAGCCCCCCGAGTTTAAAAATTCTGGCGGAACGTTACGAGCACCTGCCAGCCCCTCATCAGATCTGACCTCCCCCGGGGGATTGAATATGTTCTCGAGCAAAAAAGAAAAAGCCGAAGTTATTTTTCCGACTCTTTTTTCTTTTTTGCTCGTATTAGTGTACTTTTACTGATTCCAGTCATTTCTTCTACTTGCTTATATGAATGCTTATTAGCTAATAAGCCTAGCGCATGTTCAATTTGTTTCTTACTGTACTTATTCGGTCTACCTTCCCTAAAGCCTTCACGCTGCTTAGCAATTGCTTTACCTTCTTGTGTCCGCTCAACAATCATGTCACGTTCAAACTCCGCAAACGCGCTCATAACATTGAAGACTAAGCGCCCAGTCGGTGTATCCTCTATTAGTCCCATGTTCAATACATGTACCTTCACACCTTTTTCAAACAGTTCTCTTACTGTCTGTATAGCATCGACTGTCGAACGAGCAAAGCGATCCAGCTTTGTAACTACCAGTGTGTCACCTGACTCTAGTATCGAAAGTAGTTCCTTAAACTTAGGACGATCAGCTTTTGTACCAGTGAACTTCTCTGAATAAATTATACTACAGCTTTCCTTCTCCAGTGTTTGAATCTGTGCCTCTAAGTCCTGGTGAATCGTACTTACCCTCGCATATCCGTACTTCATTCATATCAGCTCCATTTCGGCCCTAACTAATGACACTAAGTTATGACACCATTTGATACCTTGATACTATCACACCCATAACAAAGTGTCAAAACCTTTTAAGTTATGATACCGATATAAATGATTATGACCCCCTGAGTTTCAAAGACCCTTCTCTCTCAGCGAGCTCGGCTGATAAAAACACCCATTGGTTTCACCTTTCGTGTTGCCGACAGTTAGAAAACTACTACAGTCGTCACCTTAGTTTCTACCTACTATATACGCCACAGTCCAATCCAATCCAACGGGTATAGAAAAAGCCAGGTACCCATGTGCTAGGTTCCTGGCTTTTGACATAATGAAAATATGGAGGATATGTACACAAAATACCTATCCTAGCATAAATTGTACCTAGAAAAACCCTACTTTGTCAAGCCTTGCTCAACTTTTTTTATTAGCTGGTTCATACCAACCATGTCACCATTGATTATCAGATAGAGCGTATCTACAGCTTTATCACAGTACTTATAATACTCATTGGCATTAATACTCAGCGTATGCAGTATTCGTTTCCGCGGAACCTTAACCACGTACCGCGCAAGTACGACATACCGCATATTCTTCGGTAATTGTTTAATCGCCTGATCCAGCACAATCTTATTCAACCGCCCATCACCTTTCCCGTCCTGTGCACCAGGTCCAGTAAAGCTAGGCGGGGCATCAGGGAACCGATCACCTACAGCCAACGATTCGTAATTCTCCAGCCATAGTCGTATCGTCTTCTTTGAAACATAGCCATCAATTCTGGTCATCTCCGAACCTCCTGACTCAGAAAATCAACCCCCTAAAACAAACACCTTAAACCATTAATAGTATTACATACTATATAACTATTAATAAATAATACTATATATATAATATATAATTATTAGTTTTATATTTATATTATATATATAAGGTATATTTTTTTAAGGGGGGTTCTTTTTTATTTTCTTTTTCTTTTTTAAGTACTGTAGTGTATTAGACCCCCTCCTAAAAACTTTTCTTTTATATATTTTTATTTTCGTGTGAACAGCTGTGAATCTCCGAATCTCAAAACACGTGCCACGCCGCTGCTTTCTCATAACCACGTAGCACCGACTTTCCAGCTAGGAGAAGCCGATTTCAATTCTATATATCCCTATAGCATCTCTTGAATATCTGATGTATTGGTTTTAATATCAATTATTGTTCGTGAATACAAAAAGTTATGCTTTATTTTCGCAGAATTTTTATGATGATAAATAGCTATATCAGGATTCTCAAATTCTTTAGGATCAATTGGATTGTCCGCATACGGGTTTAAGAAAAGACTTGTCCCATCTAATAATGACTCCCGATATTTTGTATGTGGTTCAGAATTTATAGTCGCCACTGTATCGTAATCATTATATTTATACGTGTTTACTATAATATCTTTACTTTTATTTAATGATAATGCCCGCAATTTACCTACTGTAGCTATTGGGTTAAAAATCACACCACTTATAAAGCTATGCTTATCATCATTAAATAATCCGATTGGAATTTTACCACCTGTACTTTTTTTAATAATATGATCTGAGAACTCCATATATGGCATATCACCTCTATACTCAGCCTTTGTTAAACCGTACAGAACTCTTTGTATAGCTCCTATTCCTTGTAAATAAAACAGTGGTTGCTCAAAGCTACCGATTGCTAATATGAACGGTTTCCCTTTTACATGCTCCATCTTTGAATACCGGTTTTCGTACTTACCACATTTAGTACTTATGCTATTAGCTATTCTTTCTGTTGCTAAATGAACAATCTCACTGTGTATTTCCTCATCAGATTTACCACTTTTATATAAGCGATTCAATTCTTCAATTCTTTCATGTTCAGGCGTTCCATTATCAGGATTCTTTGTTGCAACTGCTTCAACTAAAAATTCTTTTTTTGTTTTTCTAGATTTCAAATGAAAATCTGGCGCATCATGAGAGTAGTCCGTCTTAAAACCTAGATTTTTAAAAGAAGCGTGTAAATATATCTCCCAAAATGATGAATTAAAAGTGTTTTGAAATTCTTTTACAAATTTATTATCACGATCTTCAAAACCTATACACCAATTATTAATAACTTTTCTTAGATCAGCATTATCTTTTATATTTTTGAAATTCGAATGTAATGCACTTTCTGCGACTTCTAATTTAAATAAATCCATGTAAAATTCTCCCTTTCAAATAAACTTAGACATTAGAGTACCAATATCGTTATAATACCATATTCAGAGAGTTTTTATTGATATCCTCCATATGAATAGCTTAAAACTCGCTCACACTATCCATAAGCATGTAATAACAGACTATTTCATTTCCATTCAAGATTTATCACAAAAACTCTCAATTATCGATTGGTAAGATACGAATTTCCCCAGAAGTCATGTTCCTCCCTCGCTTTCTTTGTTGTGTCTTCTATTTGCGTGATTCGTTGTTTGAATCAGAGCATTAAGTCATTTATCTTCACCTTAAAAATTAAAATGAGATACACTAGTTTTTTAAAATCTTTAAATTCATATAACCAAAATATGCATTTTTTGTTATGATTATATAAATAATATTCATGGAGGTTTTCGCATATATGGTCATTTCAACTGAAGAGAAGTTAGCAGATTATATACAAGACAATTTAGAAAGTTATTTAGAGGAGTATAACTGCGTTTTAAATAAACGAATTTTGAAATTTTATACAGATATCCCTACCCCTTTAAATGAACTTTTTGCTTTTTTTCATGACACTTTTAATAACCTGCTTGATTTTTTCAACACAAAATTACATAAAGGTAGACATTATAATGCTAAGGAAAGCCTAGCATTATACACTTTAATAGCAGATTTGCAAAAAATACAGGACAATTTAATTGATACGTCATTCAATTTTGAAATAGATCCTTACTACAGTGAGATTTTTAGAAGCTTTAAAGCATTTTTACAGACTAGTGGCGGTACTGCAATCCCGCTCTACATTCAGCGTGTTAATGTACAAGAGCTCAATCCTATTTTCACATTAAAAACCGGACTAAAAGTCGAACGACCTACCGGTGTCCTTACATTTCCTACGGAGGAAATTGGTGTAGGATCTTACGCGACTGTATATAAGTTTACAGATCCACTTTATAACAAAGAGTTTGCTTACAAAAAAGCGCATACTACTTTAAAAACAGAAGAGAAAGTGCGTTTTTATAGAGAATTCGAGGTAATGAAAGATTTAAAATCACCTTTTATTCTCGAAGTCTACGCCATAAATAAAGAGCAGAATTATTACATAATGGAATACGCTGATGAAACCCTTGAAGAGTATATCAAACGACATCCAGGTCTTGAAAATGTTAATGAAAAGCTTATGTTTATTCGTCAAATTTGCAAAGCATTCCAACAAATACATAGTCAAGATATTCTTCATAGAGACATTTCACCCAATAATATACTCATAAAACATTTTGATAGTACAAAGTTAACTAAAGTCGCGGACTTCGGTTTAGTGAAAATCCCAGAAAGTCAGCTTACGCGTTTCCCTACAGATCCAAAAGGCTCTCTCAATGATCCGCAGCTATGGTATATCGGTTTTAAATATTATGAAATGCATCATGAAACATACGCGTTTACAAGGCTTATTTATTACATGTTTACAGGTAGAATCGATGATGGGGTATTTAATAATCCTGTTTTTGAAGAGTTTTTCAAAAAAGGGACTAATTTTAAAACCGCTCAAAGATACCATAATATAAAAGAATTAGAGACAGCTTTTTTTAATAACGTTGTTCCATCATTAAAAGAATTAGGTATTTAAATAACACCCTTCTTTGCTAAAAACTGTCTTGCGTTATCCGTAAGCCGGTAATAATAAACATGCTTATCATCTTTCGTGACTTGCTCCAGTAGACCTAACTGAGAGAGTTGTCCCAGCCACATATCGAACTGCGTAGCTGGGATTTCTCCTCCTGCCTGGTGCATTGCTCGTAATATTGCTTCTGAGCCTTTCACTCTATACCCCGTGATTTTACGATTTCCAATGCTTGTTGCTCCGTAAAACCTTCCGAAACAAGTGCATCGAAACGTGCTTTATACAACTTTGACATTTCACGCTGCATACGCATCTGCATCAGTAACGCTTTTACAAAGTTATCCAAAATAATTTCCAGTTCGATATTTGTATATTGCTTATTAGGTTCGCTCATTTTATCACCCCTTCAAATGTGCTTCAATTTCCGCTAATACCTGATCAACCCCTTCAGGACTCAGTACGAGTTTCCCACCAGCTAATTCTATATTTTGGTCAGAAACCTCACCTGTAATTTGGCAAGAACCATTAGGGTTATATTTTTGTAGAATAATAGATTCACCATCTACAAAAATCTCCATTGGATCTTTTTCCTGGATACCTAATGTACGGCGTAATTCCATTGGAACTACAATTCGTCCTAGTGGGTCTATGTTACGAATGATACCTGTTGATTTCATTTCTTTTCAGCTCCTTTTCCTTACTTCTTAATCGTTTCTATAATGCTAGCTAAACCAAAGAATATTACACAGATGAACCATGTTGTCCAAATCGGATATTCGTATACAAGTTCCATCCAATCACCCCTAGTCTTTATTTAGAAGTATTACTGCCGGACCCTCAACCGTAATACCGGCTACTTCAATCTTTTCATGGGGACTTACTTGCACTGTTGTGACACCTTCACGTGTTTCTAGCTCTTCACTTAAGTTTTTTGTAGATATATTCTTCATCTTTACTCACCATCCAAAATAACGCTGTATTCTTCATTAGCTACGTAAAAATTACCGAATGCATCGCGTTCAGGGAATCCATTTTTCGTCGCCTGTACTATCTTGAGTTTCGCGTTACATTTGTGGCATTTCGTAAATTTATTCCCCTCATATTCATATTGATTTCCACGATTCCCGCACATGCAGCACTCGTAACGTGTACGATATCTCGGTGTACCTTCTTCGTCATACTTAATACCTGTTTTCCAATGAATGGGATCTGCTTCTTCTTTTTTCGTGATTTTTGCTATCTCTTCCATAGGAAACGAGCTACGATTTACTTCTACGATCGGTAGTTTACGAGTCGGCTTATCTTCGGTCGGCTTAATAGCCGATTCACGTAGTTGTTTATACGTATCCCCTAGATCTAAAGCCTTATGAACTTCCGCTTCAGGTGGTTGTTGATTAATCATTTTCACAAGTTCTGTTGCTGTATTGATAAATGAAAGCCCTCGCTGCTCTTCTTTCTTTACTTTTTTCTCAGGAGACGTAAGCACTAAGTATTCATGACTTACAAAGCTGGAGATACCACCACGAATATTGTTTTTAATAAAGTCGAAAAAGACTGTAGTTAGTGCATTTACGTTCGCTTCTTTATTTAAACGATCAAATCCATACTCATATAGCATCGCGTGAATCGCTTCATGAAGTACGTTTTTCATTTGCCCTTCATGCCTTGATACGTTGTCCGAAATCTTGATCTGCTGTTCGTGATACGTTACTTCAGCAATTCTTACTTCTCCGTTTTCTCTTTCTTCAAGCCATCCTTTTATGACTTCCACATCGTACGGTACACTACCAATCATCAATTGTTTAGGTATATTCATATAACTTCAGCCCCTTTATTTTGGTAAATTTTTTTCAATTTCCGTTCGTAATTTATCTCGTAACCACTTAAACTCTAAATCCTTTTTATCGATTTTTGCCTGAATCACTTCTGCCTGTTCTTTCGAATAACATTTACGGAAACCGTTGTATAATTTCGAAATTTCTCTCTGCAGCTGTCTCATTTCACGGTTCGAATAATAACTTACAAATTCTGTTTTACAGCTTGGACAAATGAAATAGTGTTTGTCCACACGGTTTGATAATCGCGCTACGAGCATCTGGACACGAAACACATGCTCACATAATTCACATTTCGCTTTTACAGGTTTCATAGTATTGGATACTCCTTTCTTTCAAAGGATTTTTTGTTTGGTTTCTAACAAACTTCATTTTTAAATTTTCTGGTTCTAATGAACCTCTAGACGAATACACCATATACTAATTTATATACGTTCTAGGAAAGCAGGTGTATACTATGCCTTCTGTCGTTGGAAATCTTGTCGTTCAAAACAGTAATGGTGCTTTTAATTTAGGGGATTTTTATAACGTATCTCCAAAAGAGAATACAAAATCTTATAATGGTTCAGGGGCATCAAATGTTTCTTTTGTTGTTAATACCTTTAACGGTGTTAGTGCAACGAATACATTTGATTCTGATGTTGCTGATCAAGATCAAGTTGTATCAAGTTAAAATTATTTTTTCCCTCTCCCCCTTGAATAAAACTCGATATTCCGTCAATACTGTGCATAGGCGATAGCCAAAACTCATATTAATGAACCTCTATCAGCAGTAGTTCCCTGACCCGAGCAGTTAGCTTTTGCTAGCTGCTTTTTTATTAAAGCGAATAAAATTCGATATTCTAACAATACTAATCACAGTGCAAACTGCTTCTTACTCAGGTTGTACTTCACATCATCGAGCGGTTATTATAAATAGCTGCTCTTTTTTATTTTTTACTTAAACTTGAAATTTCTGTCCATACTATACATAACTCACGAAAAATTTATACTCCTTAAATTCGTGGATGTAATGTTCTGATGGCAGTTAGCTTTTGCTAGCTGCCATTTATATGGGTTTTATTAAGTAATTCAACTTTTCATTTCCCCGAATAAAATCCGACATTCTGGTAACACTAAGAACAAGCTGCTTTCCCCAAAGTAGTTCCTTTTAACAGTGCTTGTGAGAGCGGTTAGCTTTTGCTAACTGCTCTTTTTTATTTTGTCCGAATAAAATTCTAAAATTTGTCCAATACTATAAATGGGCTGATACAGCTTGAATTCACAGTGACCTCTGTAATTTTCTTTTTCCCTTTCTCTGAGCGCTAAGCAGTTAGCTTTTGCTAGCTGCTTTTTTATATTGATTTAATAATAAAATTTAGGTCTTATTTCTATTTTTACACCATATACTTCTAACCTAGACTCAGCTCAAAGTGTTACCTCCTATCTTAAAGAGCACTTATGCATGGTGCTCTTTTTTAGTTTCCTTATTTCTACAAAATGAAATTTTTATTAAGCTTTCCCCGCATACCATTTTCAATTTTGTTTATACTATAACTGTAACTTCTAAGTTACAAAGCATTGTGGTGATGCTCTTGTTGGACAACGAAGCAGTTAGCTTTTGCTAGCTGCTCTTTTATTTGTAAAAATGCACTTAATTGACTGGGCACACATATAATATTCTGAGTTCCTTTCTCTATAAAATAATCATTATAGAATTGATCTCGTCACGAGGGCACTTTACTAAGTGCCCTTTTTATGTTCCAACTTAATACAAAATGAAATTTTTGTTTAGTTTTCTTTGTTTAAATGCATTTCTAAAACTCGTTTTTCATTCCGTACCATTTCTAATGCTGATTCTAGGTTGTGTTCCAATATTTTTAAATCATCAATTCTTTTTTCAACCTGAACAGTCGACACAAAGTCATATACATTTGCACCCATAGTACCAAAGGATAATTTTACTTTTGCTTTCGGATAGAAACCGCTCATATAATCCATCCTTTCTAATAAAATGAAGTTTTTGTCCAAGTTTTTCACCATTTGATAAAATAAACATATAATAGTTATTGAATAGGCATTTATATTCAACTTCCTAAAGAGCACTTTAATTAGGTGCTCTTTTTTGCATATACAACTTAGATATTAAATAGCGTTTTTGTTCAGTTTTTATCTTCCAGTGTCCATAACACTTCAGTAGCTTTATCAATAATACTTTCATCTAAAACTGATACCAATAAAGGAATATTTTCACCTGCAAATGTTCCAAATACAAAGGACAAATCTTCATTATCTCTAACTAGGTAAACTGGTATTTCAAATCCATAGATAACATGTGTAATTTGAAGTGTTCCATCTGGTTTGTTCTCTTGTTCTGATACATCAATTACATCTATCTTTGAAACTTTATATTTCTCACCTTCTAAAACAATTACTGCATCTGTAAAACCTTCTGTGTATATGCTCATTTTTTATCCTCTTTTCTACTCAAATAACGATTTTGTTTAAACAACTCTCACCCTGAGAAAAAACACATATATTATCATGTACTCTTTTACAATAAGAGTCTTGGTCAGAGAGCACTTTTAAAAGTGTTCTTTTAATTTATTTAGATGTGTCACGTTTTACATACAATAAACATAGAATGCAGTGAGCCGATAAGACATAGTATCTATATAATCGTGTACAATTTTTGTACGCGATTTTTTTATTAAATAAAGTTTTTATTAAATACATAAAATTTTTTCAACCTTCAACATACAGGATTTATGAATTAAATCTAGTAATATATAATGTATCTCCATGTAAAACTTTACCCTTAATTTTTTTAAAAGGCCTACCCTCACAACAGGCCTTTTAAAAAGGGGGTTGTTATATTAAAATAGCGTTTTAATTAAGAAATCTTTTCTAATTCACGTTCGTCAAACCATGTTCCTGGATGCTCTACAATGTTGTATTGTGCTGTAAAAATCCTTACATCTACATTTGGTTTCGCAAACCACCAATGATCAACTGTAACTACTTCGCCAGTTTCTTTAATTCGTACCGTTTCTCCATCTTCAAAAAGATGTGATCTATTTTCCATTTTCGCAAATTTCTTTCATTATAAAATCCGTATAAATAGTTTAAATTCCGAACAACTTCGTGTTATAATGCTTGAGGGAATTTAATATAATTTCTTCATACAATCTCATGAGAGTTCGTTAATCACAGCCCCTTGACGCGCACTGTTAGGGGCTGAACTCGTTCAAATAAAGATTTTATATAAAAACTGCACATATATTAGAAACATACATACAATAATCATCTCAGGATTAGCCATTGAGCATCTTTTAAGGTGCTCTTTGCTTTTTCGAAGATACTCACCATTTTCATAAAACAAACATATATTTACATAGACAAGACATAAATTTTATATAGACATGTACAATCTTTGTGCATGTTTTTTTATTTCAGTACAAAATAAGAATTTTGTTTAGTTATCATTTGATTAATCATATTTAGATTTTATTAACATACCTTAATATTAATCAGGAATTACACTACCCCCAGTAGATTTGTAGTTCCTATAATTGAGCCTATGGCTCTGATTAGAACCTGTTATAAACAACAGGTTCTTTTTATTGTCATTCTTCATTTCCGTCAAATAACTATTTTGTTATATTCCTTGCACTTTTAAATTAGGCAAGCATATGTTGTAGCGTTATGTTTCACCACTTTCCTTTTTTTCAAGAGTACATATCGAATATGTACTCTTTTTTCACCCTTCACGAGAAAATACATATGCTAATGTGGGCGCACATATATTCAGTTCATCAACTGGGCATTGAGAGCTGACACTTTTAAGGGGCTCTTCTAATTTGCACATAATTTCCAAAGTAAAATCCATACTATCTTTAGGTCTTAACATCCAAAATCCCCATTTCGGCCCAAGACCTAATCAATTACCCATCTCCCTTCCTTGGGGCGAAGCAGTTAGCGAAAGCTAACTGCTTTTTTTCACAAATTAATTAGATTAGACATATGTTAATACTGGTTATGATTAGTATTACGCCTACCTTTCAAGAGCACTTATATACAGTGCTCTCTTCTCACATAATTTTCAAACTCACATTAATATTGCTTACATACCAACTAAAAAGTTTTTGGTTTTACTACCCACTTCTTACACATATCTTAATATTGAAGGGTGTTTACCTACCGAGTTACCTCCTTATCGAAGAGCACTCTTTTAGGTGCTCTTTTTTCACGTTGCATAATTCTTTTACACTTGTATAAACTACAGATAGTTTCATTTTTGAGACTCACATACTCTGTCTTAACAAGCTTCAATGGCGCAGTTAGTCCTTTGTTAACTGTTCTTTCGGTATTGTTGTCACCTTATAATTAGGTGCTCATATATTAATATTGAACGACAACTCATAGGACATTGAACTACCTCTTCAAGGGCACTTTTCGCAGTGCTCTTTTTGATTTAATATCAAATAACGCTTTTGTATTAATCTGCTGCTAACTTATCGATTATAGAATTTAACCTTTTAATTTCTTTCTTTAAATTACGATTTTCGTTATCAAGCTTTTCGATTTCGTCATCGTAGAAGTAATATGGCTGATTTCCTGTCCAAATTGCATACTCGTTTTCCTCAGGTTTAAAATTTACTGAAAGACAAGCAGGATCTTCTAATGTACCGATGAAAAACACCATTTCATTCCATGTTTTCTTTGTTGTATGCATTGACATATCAATAGCCCTCTTTCTGTACAAAATTCAAATTTGATCGCTATCAAAATCTTCAATATCATGTAAAGTTTACGTAAAGATTGCTGTGATTCAGCTTAACTACCCAAGAAACGTTATATAATGAATTTGCAAACACCTGATTTGCGCACAAGTACCTTCTTGTACGACATAACTCTTTTGCTAGGAGAAATCCTAGCCTTTTTTAATTGAAATCTAAAACACGGGGTTCTCAGGCTTTATCACCATTTTTGCTCTGAATCGATACCCCTTACTTTCTAAGTAACCAACAAGTGTTAACGAACTTTTCCCAAACCTTTCTGCAATTGCATCTACCGTATAACCTTTTTCAAATAGGTCTAAACTAATTCGCATTTCATTTTCTGTATAAGATTCTTGACTTTCTACAGGTCTCTCGAATAACCCAAGCTCCTCCAGTTTTTTCTTTATTGCACTTTCTGTTCGCTGGAGACGTTTCGCGATATACAAATACGTATAACAATTAGCTTTGACCATACTTTTTAGTAATAATTCATCTTGTTTGGTCCAAGGCTCCCTTTCTTTTTTCCTTCTATACGCATCCGCATCACGTTTCTCTTTCATCCATTCTGGTTCAGGTCCTAAAATCCCATATTCAACCTTTGAAAAATCAACTACCTGCTTATGTCGTTTTAACCAGTCCCAAAAATCCTTATAGTAAACAACTTTTACTTTTTGTGTTTTTACAAACAACTTTAGCCTTATAGGAAATGCGAACCTTTTATACCACGATTCAATTGTTTTATAACTTACTTGTAATACATCTGCTAGTTGGAGCACTGTAAGCCCATTGAAGTGTAGGCGGGGATCACTTAACCCTATACGATTTGCTTTTAGTTTTATGGCATTTACAGTGCGATTTAACTTCTTTGCAATACTTTTAATGCTATATGTCCCCCAGGAATCCTCCAGATACGCTATTTCTTCTTTTGTCCAAAGAATAACTTTCCCCACCATTTCGCCTCCTTTTAGTACCCGGATGCCTGACGATCATGATTGATTTTGTTTTTTTCTATATACGCGTTATATATCTCAATAGCAGAAAATCCAAGCGCTGCACCTAAGTAAGCCAAGTCATTCATCAAGGTCATGTAATGTGCTGCAGTCCATAATTTGTTTTCATATAAATCGTTAAACACATCGATAATTTCTGTTTTTGTATTTCCTTTGCTATTACGCACTACAAAGCCATCGATATATTTATTCCATTCACGTTCTAATCCAATCGATAAAGCAAAGTGAAGTGCGTCAACAAATTCGTCTAATAACGGATTGTAGTACTCCTTATCTTCTTCCATCATTTGACCCTTGTTACGTACACCTTTTGTAATCGGCTTGTTATTTTCACTCCAAAACTTATGACCACGCCACACATGAAGTAACTCACTTAACTCGTCACGAAATGATAATTTCTTTTCTTGAAACAAAGACACGTTTTGCAAACTACGTTTTTCCACAATCTTGTTATCAAGGTCTTTTTGAAGCTGGAATAAATGAATGATATTCATTGTTTTGCACGCTCTCCTTTTTTAAACAAATCTATAAAACTTCTCACCATTCTTTCTACACTGGCACCAGTTAAGGAATTAACAAAGGGTGCAGTTTCTGCGAATTTTAAAGAGTCCTTTTCAGGTATTCCCGCACAAATCAACTTTTCTTTTACGGCTTCAATAATTTTCACTCTTTTCTCGTTCTTACTATTGAACTGAGCCTCCACGACCTTTTCAGCCTCATCCTTATAGCAATCATGCTTTTCCATGTAGTAATACACTTCTTTTCAAAACTCGTTGTCTTTCACCACAGACATCTCAATCGCTCCCTCCTTATCTAGCGATCACGAAGCTAACAATGACCGCTACCACCATATAAGAAACAACTACTGCAAAAAACTTTTTACGTAAATTTTTAATCTGTTCCCGTAATTCGTTATTTTCTTTCAATACACGCTTTGCGTAATTATCTTTCACTTTCACTTGTGATTTGTATAAATCAACGGCTAACTGCAAATCACGATTTTCTTGCATCACATCTTTTAACTGTTGCTCCGAATTGTCCAAATACACTACTGCCTTTCGTGGCTCACCTTTTGCTACTTTCCTTTTTTGCTTAACCATTACACGTTTTAATCTTTCCATCTTCCGATCACTTTTCCGATTTTCGTACCCCTTCCCTTGCTGTCTACCACCCACAATCGCACATCCTTCCTACAGCTTTTTATTTTCTTAAATGCTCTAAAAATAGTTCATTGAAATTCTCGTTTTCTAGTTCTTCCAATCGCTTCTGTACACGTTCTAAACGTACTGGACCCAAACCTAATACTTCTTTTACTGCACGTAATGCTAATGTTCGGCCATCTTTATACGATAAAAGGGATACTTGCTGCACTTCACCTCTGTGAAAACTTTGCCGCTCCCTAGTTTTCTTTCTCTCACGTTCACTCGCCCGGCGTTGTTGACGGTTCAAGGCGTTCATCGTCTTCCCTCCATTTTTTAAAGCAACTGCTAAGTAGTAATTCTGCGTATGGATCTTGTGGTACTGGGTCTAGCACACCAGTCTTTTTATCTTTTCTTAATGAACTTACTACCCAAACCATGTTGTACGGTTCTCCAGCAATACTTCCTACAATTCTTGCCGGCTTTACACGTGGTAATGCTGTTGCATGGTGCTTCGCAAATAATGATTTACGTGGTCCCTCTCCTCTTCCCACATGCTATTCCTCCCTTTGTTTAAGCCAGGACTCAACACTCATTTTCTCGCCCCATCGATAACCTACACTTCCTTCTGCCTCAATCGGAACTGGAAATCCTGGTACTGGAGGTTGCTCCATAACTTGTTTAATTTGTTTTTCTACTGCAACTACAATTTCCGGATCATCATCTATTTCAAAAATGATTTCATCATGAATTTGTGCAATCATATCGGCACTTCCATGAGAAAGTACGCCTTCTTGTTTACCGATAGATTCATAAATTTCATTTTGTACTTTCTTCATAATGTCAGCGGCACTTCCTTGTACTGGTGTATTCGCTGCTTGTCTTTCAGCAGAGCCACGATCTCTTCTATTCGCGCTGTTAATGTCAGGTAGTAATCTCATATATCCATAAATCGTTTGTACATAGCCTTGCTCCCGTGCTTCTAAAACAATCTTGCGTTGATACTCTGGTATGCGTTTGTACGCTGTTTTAACGGCATTAACAATCTGCGCACATTCATCTAATGTTTTACGAATCATGTATTTCGTTTTAAATGTGAACTGCAGAGCGTGTTCCGTACCGCCATAAGAGATACCGAAGTTGCCCGCCTTGGCATCTGTACGTTCTTTCTTTACAATTTCAGCCTCAGACTTTCCAGTCATTACAGATGCGGTTCTACGGTGCATATCGCCACCTGTGTTAAATAACTCAATCATGACCTCATCGCCTGATTTCCATGCCATTAAGCGAAGCTCGAACCCTGAGAAGTCAATGAAGAATAATATCTTTCCTGGTTTAGGTACAAAGAAGTTTCTTATCTTAAACTCATCATTATCTGGTCTCGGTACGTTTTGTCCGTTCGGATTAAAGCTGTTTAAGCGTCCTGTTTCTGTGAATGGACTGTACCCTGCATGGATACGTCCACTCATAAAGTTCAAGTACTTTTCACGTCCTATGATGTGCGAAGAAAGTAATGTCGTGTATTTTTGTATTTTCTTTAGCTGGTCAATAACTTCTAGTGCCTGTTCTTTATAAGGATGCGGTTCACGTTTTGCGATACGAATCGCTCCGCGTTCTAGCTTATCTAAAGTAGGATCCTTTTCCGGATCAATATTTTCCCAATTTTCAAGCAACGAAACACCGAGGTATTTTTCCTCGTCGATATCGTTCAGCTTGTTTTCAAGCATAAATGCCATATCGATAAGCGCCTCTTGATCAAGACTCGCGCCTGTTTTTCCATATTTGGCAATCGGTATTTTTAAGTAATCAAACATTAAGCTTTTCACTTCGTTCGTTTTACCTGATTTACCGGTATTTATATCAATATTGAACGTTTCTTTCGCGATTTGTTTAATACGTTCAGCCGCTTGCTCTTGCATAATTTCTGCTTCTTGTTTCTTTTGCGTTGCAAGGTTTGGATCCCAATTCATCCCCCAATATTCCATAAGGCCGATAACACGTGTGAATGGCATTTCAATCTTATGAAGCCATTCCTCATATCGCGGAATTTGAGCTGCAATTTGAGACCAATATTCATAATGCTGCACTGCGTAATCCGCATCTTCAGCTGAGTAAAGTAGTCCTTCGCCTTTACTCGCATCAATTTCATCAAAGAAATCTACTTTGCATTTCTTTAAAAGAGTTGAAAAGTCGTTCATCGTTACACCAAAAATCTCTTTCGTAGCGGGCTTTAACCCCCATCCGCTTGTAGGCTTTTTCGAATTGTTAATCTTTTGAGGTGCTACAATTTGTAAACACCGCACCCACATGATCAATGGATCTGCTACTTTTCCTAAAATATACTTACCGTACTTTGCTGCATATTTCGTTTCAAAAGATAAGTTAACCGCAATCTTTAGTACATTTTCATTTTTGAATAAGCACTCATCGAGTAAATCTAGTACAACTTTTCTAGCTTCATTCCTATCCATATTTGGTTCGAATACTTGGCCAACTTTATGTGAGATTGGAACAACTCTTGATTCATGTGCTGCGGCGGATAAAGATACGGTACAAATTTCACCTTTCCACGGATCCAATGGTGTTTTTAGATACGCTTTTTCTAAGCTCTCACTTCGACTTTCCGCTTCTTTATCATCGATAATCCCTGTAGTACGTGCTTCTTCTATATCTTCAAACGCCTTTTTATAATGCACTCTAATTTCTTTGCTTGCTGCAGTCTCCCAGTCGAATCCTACTTTACCTGTTTGTATACAACGTTCTAAGTATTTCTTTAACTCTGAGACTGTAAGAATCGCTTTATAATCTTTCACTTGCTGCGGTTCCACTTTTGGCCAAACAATATCGAATTGTCCCGGCCTCTTCTTTTTTTCCATTTCAACCGCTAGTTTTGATTCTTTTACCGGTACCTGTTTTTTACTACTTGCTAATGTTTTAGGTCTTCCAAATAAACTTCCGAGTTTCATATTTTCACTTCCAGTCATATTTGTAGTGCTTGTCCATATAATTAGTAGTACTCATCCTGTATATGATCAAAGAGTCCTTTCTTCATGCAATACGCAATGTAGGCATTAAAGCGTGGTGTTTTTCGATAACCACCGCTTGTTAAAAGAATCATCCTCATTTTCGCTAATTGATTTACGATTGCTTTCGCTTCTTCTTTATCGATAGAAAGCATTGCCTCAACATCACCAAGTCGTAAATACTTCTGCTGAGCGAACAGTTTGATAAACTCATAGAATTTCATTTCGCCTGTTAACGTATCGATTTTCTTAAGATCTGCCGTAAACTTCTGGTATCTTTCTTCTGTCATTTCTTCCTCTTTTATTGCTAAACGAGCATAGTAATTTAAGCCGCAACCTGGAGCATTGTATAAAGCTTTTAAATACTCCCCAATAAACTCAACGTGTCCCGGCCAAACTTGAATTCTTTCACCTGATTCATCAACTGAATGTGTAAGTGCTGCAAGTGCTACTGCTAAACGAGCCACTTTATTCCGCTGATCTGAAGGAGAAACAAGTGGTATGTCATTCGCATTTCCATATACTTTCGCAAGGTCTGTCGCAACTTCCAGTACTTTATCAATCGTACCGTCTGTAAATAGCACGTCCTCTGGCTTACGTGACCAAGCATATAAGATGTTATTTTTCAAAGTATCCTTCTGTATAATCGATGGATATGTAGCAAGCGTTTGGTTGTACAACTCAGGATCCACATCACTCGCTCTCATAAAAACTGCAAAGTCAAAACGACGTATATCCTCGTTATTGAAAATATCTTTTAAACTTTCTGCGCCTTGAGAGTAATCAGCAAGTCGTTTCCCTTTCGGTACGTTCCCTGACATAATGGCACGTACACGGCAAGGAGTTTCAGCTGTTACAGCTCGTTTAACTTCTAACTTCCCGTCAGAACGTGCAAGTGTCATTTCACCATAATCATCTTTCGTAATACCTGTATCTTCATCAATCCAAATCATTTCTTTATCAGCTAATGGCCACGCACCCCAAACGATGTACCATGCACCTTGAGCACCTGACTGTTCCATCTTGTACGTTAGACCTGTACGAGACGTACTTTCCGCATTCACTCGTGTTCCAAGTCCTGCATATTTCATTACTTTTTCAATGAGCGCGGACTTACCAGTACCTGTATCACCAACGATTTTCAATTCCACCCAACCACGTAACGGATTTAAATCCCACGGTACTTTAAAACGTAAAACACTATGAAGTGTTAGCAATACTGCAAGTAATGTCTCATCACGTTCTACGATGTGTGTTACGTTGTACGTTAAATCGTTACAAATTGCTCCTAGTTTCTGTTCAATTGATTCTGCTGTATAATCTGCCGGCTGAAATGTTGCTAAATCTTCTTTCACTTGTTCATTTAGCTCAAAACTTTCAACCACATCCTGAAGCGGTACCGCACTCTTTACAAGTAGTGTTGACTCCTGATTCTTTGGATGTGGGTATACATAACCTGTTAATTCGTAGTACTTATTCTCACTTACGTTTAGTCCATTTACGGCGTACACTTTTCGTAGTACATAATTCCCTTTATGCTGCTCTTGCTTTTCGTCATCTTCTTCAGCCATCGGGATTACAAGCAACTCTTCAACGTTCATGTTTTCTAAAATATCTGTATTGTATTTCGGACAATTTGGAATGCCTGATATTTCTCGTAAAATGCCTTTTATATTATCGTCACCTACACCTGTCATTTGAATAACTTCCCGATCACTTACGCCCAGGTCTTTATATCCTGTGTGTGTATGGATGTCGTATAGAGGGCAATGTACCTTTTTACAACTTTCTCTGCCCCAGCAATGGTACTCAATGTTTTTCGGAATGATATAAGGTGTATGCTTTTTCCCTGCAACCATGACACGTGTTTTTACAAGCTTTCCAGTAAGATCCGCATTACCTGTCTCTGCTAGATGAAGTAACTTTGCATTCTCTTCTTCCTCAGCATTCTTTTTAATGCAGTGACACATATCACCGGCACATGCTACACGTTCATAATCTTTGCTTCCTGGTTTCTTTTCGCCATGTAGTGAACGAATAAACGCGCAGCCAAATTTGTATGTATTATCACCGCTGTATACCGCATCGATAACACTTCTCGTATTTGCAACACGTTGTTGCTTACCATACTCGTTATCCTCAGATGTAAATTTAAGCACCCAGTCTTCCAGCTCTTTCATTGTTTCTTCTCTCGTGTAGCCAGCGTCTTTGAAGTAACATGCAAGCTGTACTGTTGCCTGATTTCGGTCGCCGTCTTTTTTCCAGCCACCATTTAAAATATCAACTACACATGCCGGTGGTTTATCTTTCTTAAACTGGAATTCTTCTTTTGCATACTTACGAGCACTCGTTGCTGCAGCTTGTTCATATTCTTCTGTCTTATTTATTAGTAAATACCCCGTACGAGGTCTGTATTTCATTGCCTTTTTACGTTCTTCTGCCGTATAAGGTAGATCGTCAGCATGTCTTGGTGATTTTGCTAAATCTTTAATTTCTTCCAGCGTTAATTTGTTTAACTCATTTACACTAATTTCTGTTTTAAATAGGTTTGTTTTTTGATGCATGCTGTTCGGTAAACGAATCATCCGCTTTTCTGTATACACCACAAGGTCTAGTGACGTGAGTCCCAGCCTATGTACTAAGTACCCAGCCATATGTTTGAAGATTTTATGAAGGTCGTTTCTCGGTTCAATACCGAGTGCATCGGAGCTTATTAAGATGTGGAATCCTTTTGATCCAGAAAAGTAAATCCACATATCCGATTCACGAATGTCCATTTCTTTCGTAAAAAATTCCACCAGCTTGATTGCATCCTTTTGGCTGACTGATGGGTCTTCCGCATGGTCAAGGTCAAAATATAGGGGAGCAATAAATGCCTCCCCCTTTACTTTTGTGTCGTTCGCAAATCGTTGAACTGTAGCAAAGCAATTGAAATTGAATGCCTCTCCCGTTTGGAATTGCTTCACTTCAGAGGAAGGGATTCGTTTCCACGGAATGCTTCTACCGTTCTGATTGCTGTACCATGCGTCTACATATTGATACTCACTTGTTTTGTCTTTCTTTTTTGCCATTTGTAGACGCCCTCCTTAATTATTCTGAAGCTTTTTCTGCTTGTTCTGTTTCTTCTACGTTAATTCCGTAATCTTCTGGTTTAAATACACCTACAGGCTGGAAGTCGATACCGATCCATTGGTTACTAGCGTTTGTACGACTTTTACGTTCTGTTGTTACTAAGCGTGTAACAATTTTATTGACACCTAATTTAGACGGAACACCTAGCGCTTTATATTTCCCTGTATACACATTCATCGCAAAACGACCGAAAATAATTGTGTCTGTTGGGCTAAAGCTCATTAAGTAGATACGAGGGAAGTCGTCTGGGCTTAACGTTGATACTGGTACCACTGATGCCATATAACGAAGCTGAATATCATCTAATTCATAGCGTTCCTCAGCTTGTGGGTTTTCAGCTAACCATTGATTGAATACAACTTCCGCATCTTCTTTTGTTTTTTCCGCCACGATCAACTGACCATCTTCAGGAGAATCTTGTTTCCCCCATACAGACCAACGTTGCTCACCGTATCCAATAACTACATCAATATTGTCGCCGTACATTACATTTTCATCATCTTTTTCTACGAAATTCCCTTTCTTGTTAACCGTTAACCACTCGCCCATACGGACGAAATCCATATCAAGACCGTTATTCGCTTCAACGAATCCCTGCTTTGTTTCTTCTAAAATTGCTGAAATATAATTGCTGCCATCGTTTCTTTTCGCCACCGCGTTATTTTGTACCACTACTTCATTTTGATTTGTTTCTTGTGTCATTATTTTTTCCTCCCGCGCCCCTGTAGGCCATGTTTTTTCCATGCTTTACGTTTTGCTTGGCTTTTCTTCTTCCGATAAGTTACTTTTCTGTTATACGAAATCTCGTAATCTTTCGAATCGTATTCTGGAACCTCAACCATTATCGGGATTCCTCGTTGAATAGATAAACTTTTACCGGATCCTCTTGCAAATACCCTTATCACTTTTTTAACGATTTTTTGACCTGTTTCTTTCAAACCCACTTACTTCACCTCTTTCGCTGAAGCAATTAGTTCTGTGATTTCATAAAGTGCACCCACATATTCGTACTTTCTCATCGTTATCACCCCTTTCACCAAGGCATGTCATTTAAGAAGTTAGCCACTGTATCGCGTTCTGTTTTCGGCTTTCTTGGTACTGTTAACCCAATTCTGCTGTATACTTTCCTACGGCTGTGATATTGGTCCTTAAATACTCCAACATTGTAGTCAACGTAATCGAACCAGTATGCTTCTTTATCCGGATTGTTCCGATCAGGACGCATGATACGTCCAATTTCTTGCTCTACTGATGAACCACTATTACTCTCACAGGAGTCACCACGTTTCGGCATTACCATGTGACCAACTACTAAATGCTGCATGTCCAGTCCTTCACGCGCTAACTGAGTGGCAAACAAAATATCTACTTCTTTTCGGTCGCAAGCTTCTAAAATGTCTTTACGTTGCTGTTTTGTTACTTGCCATTCACGAATTTCTTTTTCTGAATACTGAGCAACCTTTACCTGCCAACCGTACTTACCTTGCTTTTTATCTACCGCATGACCACTATCGATAAGCTGCTGTGCATGCTTTTCGCTTTTTGCTTTTCTCCAGGTATAACGACTAATACCTCCGTGTACTACAGCTGTTCTAACATCGATACCAAATCTTGCTTTTGCCATTCGTTTTACGAGTTCTTCAAGTACGAAACAGTAGCGAACTGATTCTGTTATAACAATAGATGGCCCTATACTTGCAGACTCAACAATATTCTCAGCAACTAACTTCGCACGCTTTTTATCAGAAATGAGGTGCCTTATTAGATCTGTGTAATCAAGATCTTCTCCACCAGCATCCACACTATCAATCTCGTTACGGTTACTTGCCGTCTCGTAATTGAACTCGGTATATACGAATTTCACTATCGGTTTTATCAGTCTCCCAGCTTCATACATTCCGTTTCTGCTAATCTCGTACACTTTCGGACCTACACCGTTGTACATATAGATTTCCAATCCATCTTTTCGAGAAGGTGTTGCAGTTAGTCCAATCATATTTTCAGCTGTTAACTTCCCAGCCGTTTCAATGAATTGTATTGCCGGAAAATGATGGGCTTCATCCACTACTACCGTCCCGATAAAATCATTTAGTGCATCGATTATTTGTGGATTTCGCTGCAAGGTTTGTACTGTAGCAACGATTAGTTTACCGTCTCCCCAATCATGTACACCGTCACCGAAAAAGCCGATACGACCGATACCAGACATTGTAGCCTTAGCTCGCTTTGCGGATTGATACATTAAGTCTTTTGTATGCGTAAGCCATAATGCTGCTTTACCCTTTTCGTAAATGTAGCGCATGCCCATTACGGTTTTACCTGAACCAGCCGGTGCTACACCTATTCCGTTTTCTTGCATAAGTGCTTCAACCATTGGTGTCTGGTCCTCTTTTAATACAAACCCGTCATTCCATTCCCCGAAACTAACATCTCGGCCATATGAAATCTGTGAGGTAATAACTTTACTTGGGTCGTAACCTAAGTTTTTCAGTACCTCTTCTAGCTTTGACAAGAAACCTCGAGGCGTAACAATATCGCCTCTGTCATGTACAAACAATTCAAGTTTTGCTTGTACGCCCCATGTAGGTCTACGTTGTTTTTTTGCTTTCAAATACGCTGGATTATCAAATGTTAGCGCCTTAGTAATTGCCGCCTTAAGAGGTGTACTAGCACCTCTTATTCGGATGTTGTGTTTTACAAAGATTTGTAGCAAGTGAGCACCTCCGATAGATCGTAAGAAGGTTCATGGTATGTAAGTCTTGGAAGTGGTAAACAGGGAACCGTCTGACTTTGAAATTCTTCAAGTTTTATATGGTTCACGTTTCGTTTTTTCATATGAATAAGAGCTGTAATAAGTCTGAACGCATAAGCCTCGTCAAGCCCTTTGCTATCATTTAGAAAACTGATAAACACTAAACCTAAATTTCTATCAATAATTTGATCAAAATCCCGTAGCCCGAGAATCTGATTCGGTCTCATATAATCTAGTGAAAATCTAAGACTCTCTGTACGTTTCATTTCAGCTAATATATTTACTTCAGGTGTTATTACAATCTCGTCACCTGGACGAGTTGCACCTGCACCATCTGCAATTCTCATACGCCATACATTCGGAATTTCTCTCCAGCTTCTTCTGATTTCCGCTTGGAAATCATCCCCACGTTGCTGACGTTCACGCTGTTTATTTCTCATTGCTGTTTGTTTTGGATCCATAGCAACCTCCTATGCCAAAAACTTCAGTAGATTCGCTTGTACATAAGCTTTTGCTTTTACAAGATCCGCTGATTCTTTAGCTGTTTCCCAAGCGTCTTTTGCTGCAGATAGACCAATATCTATCGCATTTAATTCCGCCTCAACCGTAGACAGTTCTTCTCTTTCACTCTTTGAATATTGACGGCGATAAGCATCACGCATTTTATCATTTCCTAAAATAACTTTCTGATTATCAATAATTACATATTGGCTTTTACCTTCATGCTGTATTGCCATAAAAGCTTCAGCTTCTTTTAACTTGACCTGTGTATCAAGTTTAGTTTTTTGTTTTAGTAACTTAATTTTTTCACCATAAGCTTCTTCACGTGCCTTACCTTTTTCAAGAACATCCTGTACTGCAGCATCAATTTGTTGTAAGGATGCTTGTAATTCAAGTGGATTTAAAACTCGAACATAGTCAGTCGGTACTTTCTTACCTAAAATTTTTGTTGCTGCTGCAAGTAGCTTTTCTTTCCCATGCTCTTCTTGTAAACTACGAATTTGATTATTTAATTCAGTCATTTTCTGGTCCCACCTCACATTGAATTTTTGGTAGTTCTACTACTAACTTTTTAAGCGTCACGTGCTCTTTAACAATTGAGTCAATTGTTATGTTCATCGTTTCTACTCGATCATGTTCCTCTTTGTTGTAACCAGCTACGCTTATCATCAGCGGTGAAAACTCTACTACTACAGCATTCCAATCATGTTTATTATTGCTATAGTTAGGGCGTCCAAATGGGTTACCACTTGTGACCTGTACCGCCGTACCTTCGCCTAGTTCGTTCTCATCAAACTGCGGTTTGTTTACAATCATGCTCGTAATCCCTCCTTTGCTTCCGCTATTTTCATTAACGCTATTTCTACTACATCAGGATTAATACAATCTGTCTTGGCAATGCTTTCAACAATCGTATTAATATCAACTAGCACATCTTCTTCCGTTTCTGTTTGAATTAATGAAGCAAACTCCTCCATTGCGTAGGCACGCTTCTTCTCCGCTTCAATCCGGCTACGATCAAGTACTTCTTCACCAGGTTTTGCACTTTGAAGTGGGATCCGTTCTAAGTCAAAAACTCCTGGTGATTTTACATCAATAAGAAGTACTTGTATCGGTCTATTAATCTCAGCTTCCGAAGCCGATAAACGTGTGATACTACCGATATTCGCAAACACTTTTCCATCCGAACGATTATAAATACCGAAACCTGTATGATCATGTCCACACAAAACCAAGTCCGCATCTGTTTTTACATCTTGTACTTTTGTGTACCGATCAAAAGGTGGATCATGATCAAGTAACATACCGTGAGCTACATGTATTTTAGTTGACTCATAATCTTCAGTAACTTCTGGTGAATAACCATAACCAGCTTTATCAATTTGATCACTGTACGGTGTAAATGTTAACTGGACGTGATTACCGTCTTGGTGAAACATATGAGCTTGCCCAGGATCATTAATGACTGTAAGCTGTGGGACGATTAACTCCAGTACTCTAAGGCTTGTTCGTTCATACGTTGCAAGGTTGTAGCCGTAAATATCGTGATTACCGGCTGTTGTATAAATTGGAACTGGACTCTCTTTCAATACCTTTGCGAATTCTAGTAACACACTTGTCGTAACCTCAGGCCTATCAAACGTATCTCCAGGTTGGATAATTGCTGTCACACCTTTGTATTTAGCTAGTGCGAAAATCTCACGTAGTTTCGCGATTAATGCCTCTTTGTAGTTATCCTTACGATTACGAGGGTTTGTACCTCGTATATGTGGATCACCGAAATATAGAAACTTCATACTCTCACCTCTGCTTTTTCGTGCTTCGCGTAACGTTGTATCTAAAGTAATTCCACCTTCAACAATGTGGTGCATCAGTGAAGGTTACTTGATTCTTTTTTCTTGATAACTTGTTTTGTGATTTCACCTGTTCCAAGATCTATTGATACATCGTCGTCTTCTTTGATGCCTAAAGCATTTTGAATTTCTATACAAGCAGCGTCATGACGTTCAAAAACTGGTTTTAATAGTTCCTCAGTTCGTTTTACATACTTTTCACGAATAGGAGCAATCTCAGCTTTATATTCAGCTTGCAGCTGTTTTTTAATAGCTTTCTCCGCTTCATCCGCAGCTTGTAATTTTTTTAACTGAGCTTCCGTTGCTTTCCCGATAACTTCCTCAGTAATTTTTAAACCTGCAGCGTTAGCTAATGCACCTTTTAATGCATTTTTAATTTCGCATTTCATACACATATCCATATCTCCCTTTCTATAAAGCAGTTACTATGCTTTTTCCTTGTTTTTGAGTCACACCAAGTGCTACGTCACCTATCTCAGCCAAGTGAGTACTGTGCGTAATTAAAATGATTTGACGTTTAAATTTTGTACTGTATTCCTTCAAGAAGTACGCCACGTTCGGAGCATATTCTTGACTCACGTGCTTTCCAACCTCATCTAAGAATAATGGGCCTCTTACACCACTAATCTCCCCTACGGACAATCTGAGCGCTAGACTAACTACGTCCGCTACACCACCGCCGCGATCATAATCAGGTGGCTTTAATTGCGTTCTTACATCTTCAGACTGTAACCAGTACTCTGCTACTGGTTGATTACCTTTTACGGCAATTTCAATTTCAAATCTGTAGTCTTTGTCAAATACAACTGTAAGGGCTGACGTAACAATTTCTTCTATACGACGTTTTGCTTGCTGCCTTGCATAATCGCTTGTCTTCTGAAGTAGAATTTGCACTAAATCAAACTCCCCAAGTTGCTCCTCAGCTTTTGCTTTTCTTGCTTCTGCGCTTTTTTGTTGCTTAACTAACAAATCACGTTGACCGATTTTCATTTTCAATTTATCGCTTGCCTGACGGATATCCGCTCTTGCTTTTAGAAGCTCGTACATAAAAGTAGCCTCCTTATACCTGCGGGATGAGTCGTTCTACATGCTCCAGGTTTTCTTTAACTGATGTATCAAGCTTATTGATTTCTTCCTGGATCGTTTCAGGCGTTACTCCGTACTGCGCCATTTGTTCAGCGATTTCCGTTAATTGCTTTTCAGCTGAAGACTTTTCCGCCTCTGCTTGGATTTTTGCTGTTTCTGCTTTCTTTAAATTTGCTTTTGCAATTTCAATACGTTGTTTTAATTCCATTACTCATTTCCCCCTTCAAGTTGTTTTGATAGTAAATTTTGTAGCTCTGATTCAAGAAACTTCTTTTGATCTCTTAAACAGGCCAACACAGTTGATCGGATAGCAAAATCAATACTCTTTTCTCCTATACTTTCTGATTCACTCACTAATAAATTCTCATTAAATTTTTTATGAAATAGTGAGACTTTTAAAACATTAGATGTATCGTCAAAAGCTTCAATAACCTCATTGATTTCCATTAATGAATTATTCAGCCTCTCAGCTGTTTGTAAAAACTCGCTCATTTTTTCCGTATCAATCACCACGAATCACCCCTCAATGAGAATGTTCAAAAGACATCGGCGATTCGCATAGCGGACAAACTCCACCAGCCTCGTTCCATGTCTCTTCCAATTCCTTTGTGTAATTTTCAATGTGCTTTTCATATAGTTCCAATGTGCTTGTACTATGACGTACTCTTTGATGCCAGATCATATAGTTTCGTAACAACTCTTTTAATTCAGCTAAATGAGTAACACTGTTCTCAGTATTTGCAATCTGTATTACCACTTCTCTCGGAACATTTAAACGTTCCACACGACTTGTCCAGCTCATATAATAATTGTGTATATTCTGGTATTTTTGTAAAAGCACACTCATTTGACTTAGTTGTGTAATACTTGTTTCGCATTCTTGTAGTTGATCTGACGCATTACCAGGTACAGATAATCTTTCTACATCCTTACTTGTTTTTTCGTAGCCTTGTTTAACCACGCTATGTTGTACATAGAGTTTCTTTAACTCATCCGTTTTCTTTACTTCCTCTTCAATCACAGCTACATTAATGTTTTCAATTACAGTTAACCTCTCGACCTGTAATTGAGCTTCTTGTAATACTTGACTATACTTCTTATAGTTTTGTGATAAGATAGAAAGCAAAGAATATATTTCTTCAGATTTAGTAGAATCTTGTAACAAGTTACTTACTTCTACTAATCCATCAAATTGTTTTAATGTTTCAGTCAATGTCTTCTTGGCGGTGGACAGTGACTCATATCTTTTTTGTAAGTCCAGTAGTGTTTGCAGACGCTGCTGGTCTTTTTCTGTTTCTTCAAGTATTTGTATAAGAACCGGCACTTTTGAAAGCCTCTCATCCTCAACAAACGCTACACGGAATTTTTCAAATGCTATCTGTTGTTGAGTTTGTAGTTGCTGCAGTACCTCTTTCTTTTTATGCAATTCCTCCACGTGCTCCATCAGACTTTCAGCTGTTTTTAACTGCTGTACTTTATCATCCACATCCAAGTACTCGAGTAAGTTACCTGCTAATCTCTCAATTTCTTTTTCAGCTAGTAACCTCTCTTGTCTTGCTGCGTATGTATCTTTTGAAACACTTTTTACCGCGAGATCCACAGCTTCTGTTCCTGCTAACTTACCTAGTACTTTTGCACCCGATGATGGTGTCTCACTTATTAAGAACGGGGCTTCGAGCTGAAATGCGAAATTTAAAGCAGTAACAAAATCTCCAAATGTTTGCTTTGTGATACCGAGTAATTGTTTTACTTCTTCTGGTACCTCTGACTTCTCAAATACACTTCCTACATCCCCAGGATCTGTTTGGATTCTGTACGATGTTTTCCCTTTTCTACGATGCTTCGAAATAATAATGCCGTTACCCAAGTGAATCGCAACCGTAGCATGTCCAACCAATTCATTAACAAAAGCCTCACCTTGAGGTTCGTTAAATGCAATCCAGCGAACCGCTCGTATGATTGATGTTTTACCACTATCAGATGGTCCAGTAATTACGTTCAGCCCATTTCCTAAATTGAAATGGCTATTTGTATGTGACTGGAATCCTTCTACGAAAATCTCATTAATGTTGGCCAACACGTTCACTCCTTTCCGTTAGCTTTAACATGGTGTTTACCGCTTGTTCTTCTGAGCCATTCTTGAAGTAATTTTTACTTTCGCAACATACAGCTTTTACGTCTTTTGCTTTTACTAATCGAGTCGCATAAGTCACATACCGTTGCATGTGTATCACCTCCTTTCAATGATTTAACTTGCCTTTACTTCCGCTTTCTTTTTTCGTGTAACAGTTACTTTGACATTGAAATAGTGTTCATATACTTCCTTAAACACATCTTCAATTTTCCGCCCCCCGTAAGTTTCTTCCCCAATATACAAACCTGATTTCTTTTTCCGCATACTCCTCAGCCCTTTATAGTTTTATCAACGTAATGAGGATAATGTTCTAAAAATTTTTCTTTTGGTGGAAACCCCAGTTCAAACGATTGTCTAACTTCTTTTTTACTGGCTTTTTGCAAGTAAGAGGGTAAATAAAAATGTTCCATAGGGAACCCAAGTACAATTGCGATTTGCAAGGCTAATTTTCCTCCTGGATCGCGTCTACCAGTCTCTAAATCTGCAATATGTCCAGGGGTTACACCAACCTTATCTGCTAGAGCCACCTGTGACATACGTTTTTTACCACGTAAATCCGCTAACCAAGTTCTTTTCATATGTCCACCTCCAGACAACCTTTAATGATTTTTATTATACTGGCGTTTTGCAAGTAAGTAAAGTGGTATTTTTATTTTTTTCTAGAGTATTCTATTCCTCACTCCGCAAAAATATCCAAATCATTGAAAATTTCACTTGCAATATGCGTACATTTTCCATTGTGTAATTGTGCCCTAAAGTGTTATCTTATATATAGATAACATCAAAAAAATAAAAAACGTTTTATATATTTTCATAAAAATTATAAAAATAAAATCAAGAAAAAATATAAAAAGAATTTAACGGGGGTAAAAAGTATGGATATAGGAACTCAATTAAAATTCTTACGAAATAGACGCGGTTGGACAATGCAAGAAGTCGCAGATCGTATTGGTAAAAACGATTCTACGTATAGTGGATATGAGACAAATAAAAGAAAACCAAACGCTGAGGTTCTTGTACAGTTAGCAGACATATTTGATACTACTACAGACTTCATCTTAGGAAGAACAGAAAATCCAAACGGTCTTAACTTTAATGTAAAAGACTTTTTAGATCAAGGCAGACTTCATTCTGATGGGGTAGAAATTACTGATGAGCAAGCTGAAATTGCTAATGTTCTATTAAGACAACTCCTACAAAGAAAGCAGCAATAAGTAAAAAAGGATTAGCCAGATGCTATTCCTTTTTTTGTTGCAATATAGTTGTAATTTGATTGTACTGCTCCTGTGTAATCTGTCCTTGCTTATAAAGTTCCCCCATCAGATAATTCATATCACAACTTACATTTTCAGCACCGAATAATTCACCGATTAAACGTTTTGTTTCTTGTTTTGCAGTCTCTTTTTTCACCTTATTTCCTCCCCTTCATCCTTATAAGTTTGTGAAATATGTATCAATTGGTATAATTTTTCCGAAACCTCCAAAAACGTGACACGCCTATAAAAGACGAAAGACGCTACTATAAGTAGCGTCTTTTTAAATATTCATTTATCTTAATGTACTACATCCCACCTGGATCGACCATCATTAATTGTACTTCTTTAGTATGTACAGTAGCTTTTTCTTTACCTAAATCTTTAGTCTGATCTGAACTAGAACCGATAACCCCAATTGATAACGCAAGTGCGCATAATGTAGTGATTAAAAATTTTTTCATTTTACAACACCCCTTCAGTTATTAAAACGCGCTTCGGAAGTTGCGCATATATTATATTTCCCGTTTTTTCAAATTCTTCTAAAGATTCCCTCGCAATTATTGTATCATTTTCAATTCTAGAAAGATAGTACATTTGAAAAGCAGATAAACCTTGATCTTTTAGCTTTTCAAAAATTTTATAACCGTTTTGCTTATCACCATATAAACACTCATAATAAGCAAGATCACCATCACTAATAAAATCAAAATCAATATTATCTAAATTAAATCCGAACTCAATATATAAAAAGGCAAGAGTCGTTTTAAAAGAGTTATATTTTTGAGTTCCTTTTGGTGAACTTATGCCTTCAAGACATTGAATAGCTTTCAAAATATATTTTTCTGCCATTAATGGATTCTCAAAAATATAACTTTCCCCCAAACAACAATATGCTGTAGCCTTTACAACTGTGAAATTCAATTCGGAATTTATAATGGCATGGCACGTAGCTCTACAGCTATCAATTTCATTGGCATGCAACTGAGTGTAAGCAATTCGTTCCATATGCTGCATACGTAAACAATCTTTGATATAACCGTTATCCATCTTAGCAATATAAGCTTCTGCAGCTTCCGCGTATGATGACATAGCACTATACCTTTGTTTATCATATTCTGCTGCCATTAGTAATGTATTTAATAATACCTGACATTCGAAATCTGATGAAACACGTGTCTCATATATTTCTTCTAGTAGACTTTGACCCTTTTTCCGATTCATATTCCGATGGTTATATAGCGTATATACACTTAAATATTTACGTACATCTTTTTGAAGCTTTTTTAAGTCTGGATCTTCTGTTTCCGCTTTGAACTTTTCAATTAGCGCATCTATAAGGTCATATTCCCCTGCAACCTGGCAATAACTCAATCCTTTTCTTACATTCAAGCTAGTTCCACATTTTAAAATAAAATCTTTAATCCTTTTTGTTTGTTCTATGGGACTTTTATACACATGACGAACCAATTTTTCAAAAACATCAAATTTCATTTCTCCAGTAACAAAAGATAGACCATTTGTAATTGTTGTTCTACTAATACCTGTATCTTTCGCTAATTTTCTTGTACTCATATTTTTTGACTGGATCGTGTTATTTACTTCATTCATCAAAGTCCTCATCCGTATCCTCCTAAATAGAACACAAGACACAGCCCCTGATTTTCTCAACAGGAAAACGTTCACAATAATTATGTATGCTTGAGAAGTATGTTATACTTAATGCTGACTCATGGAAAGTTTTCCCTACATACACTAGGGTAAAACGTTACAACAGTGTTGCCGCACTACTGTAACGCCGTGGGTCTTTTTGCTCTTTTATTTTATCATTTTCATCTTATCATAAGATTCAGAACATTCGTTTCACTCTTTTCTCAAACCATATTGAGAAAGTTTTTTCTAAATCTTCCAGAATTCCCGCAAAAATATCTTACTACTAAACGAACAACCGTTCTAGTTTATATTCTGATTTTATCCGAGAAATTATCAAATGTTGTATTTAAGCTGAATTTCTTGGTATTTATAGTTTAAAAATAATGCCTTATTTATAATATAGGCATGAACACATTTGGAGAAAATTTAAAAAAGTTTAGATCAAATCGTTATTTAACACAAGCGGAACTTGGAGATATGGTCCAATTAAGTCGTAGTCAGGTTAGTAACTTAGAGACCCACTTTAATGAACCGGGCTCAAAATCTTTAGATCGTATCGCCAATTTCTTTAACACATCGGTCGATGCACTTTTAGGAAGAAATATTCCGAATCTGAAGAGCAATTAAAAACCATTCTCGATGAAATCCAAACGGTTTTCGCAGGCCTGGATGAATCACAACGAGAACAATTCTGTAAGCAACTCCTTTTCTACATACAATTTCTAAATGAGAAAAAACAGTTGTTATGAATCGATTGTGGTGGAAATATTTTCTGTATTTAACGGCAAAGTTTCCCTGCAACTAAATCTATAAAAAGCAAGAGCTTTTGTTTGAAACAAGCTCCTGCTTTTTATTTATACGCATCTTTGTCGCTATTAGTATACCAGACAGATGTCCCACCATGACCACCTTGGTGTAGCCACATTTTACGAGGAACATTATTTTCTCCAAGTGCTTCCCACCATTGCGCGAACTGTTTTGTTTTAACATTCCAATCGTTTAAACCATGAACAACAAATACACTCGCTTTTACATTTTTAGCATCTTTTACATAGTTACGTTTATCCCAAAAATCATTATAATTACCTGTTTTTCGGTCTTGTCCAGCCGTTAACTCTTTTATAACTTGTCCGCAAACTTCAGGGTTTTCCCTTGTCAGTACTGCTTCTGCCATATTATCTGTATCTTCCCCTTGATATCCGCCTGGAGCAATGACTGCACCATTTGCACGATAATAATCATACCAACTACTAATTGCTGCGATTGGAATAATTGTTTTTAAACCTTCAACTCCAGTAGTCGCAACAGCATTTGGTAATGTACCATTATAGGAAACTCCAGTCATACCTACATTTCCTGTAGACCAATTTGCCTGAACTTCCTCACCCTGTTCTGTAAATGCTTTCGCGCGACCGTTTACCCAATCAATAACAGATTTTGTCCCGAGTATCTCTTGTTCATCTCCAGTTGTAGGGCATCCATCTGATTTTCCAGTACCAATACTTTCGCCTAGAATAACTGCATAACCTCTTGGCACGTAATAGTTCCCATACGAACCAAGATTAACCGCTCCATACGGTTTTCCTTCATACGCATACAATTCTTCATCTACATTATATACAGGAACATCTTTTAATCCAGATCGATATGGACTCATTTCATAAATAACAGGAACTTTCACATTCGGATCTGTCTTTGGACGCATAACTTTTATCGATACTCTGTCTTTCTTACCGTCTCGATCACTATCAACTTCTGTCTCTACATATAAATTTTCGATAATAGCTTCATCGAGAGAATAAATCGGTTTTGTCATCCCATTTTCTAATTCAATTTTCGTACTTTTAGTCTCTTCCTTCTTCTCTGCATGCACATCCATAGTAAAGCTAGGTATAATTGTTGCAGATAGCATTGCTGACAGTGTAATTGCCATTTTCTTTTTACTCAAAATGTTCCCTCCCCTTATTCGTTCTCTTTTACTATATAACAAAATAACTGAAAATTCAGTTTTATTTTATATAAAAGTTGAGAAACTCAAAGATTTCTTATTAAGTAAAATTTAATGCAGGTATGAAAGTATTTTCCCACTTCCTCCTTCTTTATAAAGTGAAACTTTAATCAGCCCTCACCAATTGGGCGTTTACGATCAGCAGGGCCACTTCTTTGCTTTCGCTGAATTTTGAGGTGGGGTCTTACTGCCCGGCAAATAGCGGGATAAATAGAGAAAAAGACAACCGATATTTCTATCGCTTGCCTTACATTCCATTTATTATTTTTCTAACTCTTTAAAGGTATCTTTCAAGTCTTTATCAGATACCTTTATATCTGCATTTTTAAGCAGTTCTCTAGTAACTTGTTGATGGAATTGAGGATCTTGTATACGTTGCTGTTCTAATTCTTTACGAATATTCTCTTTCTCTTCCTCATACGGTTTAAGCTCTTTTTTATCCGTTAGCTTAATAATATGATATCCGAAAGAAGATTTAACAGGTTCACTCAATTGACCAACTTCTAACTTATACGCAGCATCCTCAAATTCTTTCACCATCATACCAGGTCCAAATTCAGATAGTTCCCCACCTTTTTCTTTAGAACCTGGATCCTCTGAATATTGTTTAGCCAATGCCGCGAAATCTTCGCCACTATTTAATTTTTCTTTAATTTCTTTTGCTGTCTTTTCATCTTTTACTAAAATATGGCTAACTTGAAGCTTTGGCTTATAATGATCTTTAATATCTTTTTCCGTTACGGTTGCTTTAATAGCTTTTTCAAAAGCAAAAGTAAGCTTTAATTTCTCTTTCAACTGATCTTCATTTTTCACACCATTGGATTCCATATATGTATTAAAATTATCGCCCATCTTGTCTTTTAATTCTTTTAGTTGTTTCGTTACCTCTTCATCCGTAACTTTATATTTATCATTTAATACTTTTTCTACTACCATTTCAGATAAATTCTGTTTACCGTAGTTTTCTTTTAATTTTTTGTTAAAATCACTTTCTGAAATGCTTCCTGATTTTGTCGTTACAATATTATCTGATGAACCACATGCAGATAAAGATAACGTCATACCCATTAAAATGCTACCAATTACTAATTTCTTTCTTTTCAAATCTGAATACCTCACTTCATTAAATTCAAATATAACCATTTAAATATAACGTTTTCCTGTGAACTTCACGTGAATTTAATGAAAGTAGAACATTTGCTAATTCTCCATTTAATACATCAATTTTGAACATTATGGTGATTCATCCTGTATCGCTAATCTCTAAAGCTGCAAAAAGGACTAATATTTTCATTAGTCCTTTTTCACATTTATATAAAATTGAATTTCTCCATCTATAGAGGAAACTCCATATTCAAAACCATGCCTTTCTAAAATACTTTTCACTATCGCTAAACCTAATCCTGTACCTGATTTTTCTTTACTACGAGAAGATTCTAGTACATAAAAAGGCTCCCAAATTTTCTCGATATCCTTAATTTTATCCGTAGGAATGCCATTTTTTATTTGGAAATATATACTTTTATTTCTATCTTCTAATGTAATTATTATGTTTTGATTTGCTGTATATTTTATCGCATTAGAAATTAAATTTTGAAACACCATTCTCATTTTATTTAAATCTGCATAAACGATTGTATCGCCCGCATTACAATTTACTTGCAAGTTAATTTCTTTCGAATCCAGTTCAATCTGATGCTTATCTAATATACTCTGGACCAGTGGTTCAATGGGGAATTCTTCTTTTTGTAAAATATCTCTTTCTAGTTTAGAAAATCGTAATAGTTCTTCAATTAAGTTTGATATTTGATCTGTTTGTTTAATAATTGTATCTACATAAGTCCCATCATCTAATCCATCTTTAATCCCCATAGAGTATGCTTTTACTAATGCGATCGGTGTCTTTAATTCATGCGTTACATCACCCATAAATCGTTTTAAATGTTCATTACGATCAGTTAAATCTTGATGTGCTTCATGTAGTTTTTCGCTCATGATATTAATACTATTGGCCAACTCTCCTATTTCATCATTCGTTTTCACTTTCGTTCTTTTAAACTGTAAATGTGAAATATCCTGAGCTACATCACTTAGCTCTTTCAGTGGCGTCGTTATTATTTTTGAAAGTATCCACACAAGTAAAATAATAAGAAGCAGCGAGAAACATACGATGTATAAGTAAAATGTATTTAACGTATTTATAATTTCATTTGAATTCGCAATGGAAGTACCAATTAAAATTATCGTATCATCTTTCGCAATATATTTAGCAAAAAAACTCGCTTTTACCTTTCCTTGATCGTACAGTTTATTCGATTGCCCTTCCGTTTTCACTTTCATGACTTCGTCTTTCGTAATCCAAAGCTTATTTAACGTTACTTTCTTTTTCGTAAGTTGTATGCGTAACGCGTCGTTCATAGCATCTTCTGACTGATTAATTGGCGTATACGCAATTGTAACGTTATTTTCACTTTCAATTATATGGATAACATCTTCTAAGTCATTGACTGGCGCATTTTGTATTTGAGTTGTAAATTCATTTAAGTTCTCACGTGTTTTATAAATATTATATTTCGGCAGGAGATAGTTAATTAACAATAAAGAAATTGTAAATATAAGAATAACGGTTAAAGAAATGCTGAGAAATAGCTTTTTCCCAAGTTTATTCATTTTGTTCCTCCAAACTATAACCCAGCCCACGATGCGTCTTAATAATATTTTCTCCAATTTTTTTACGCAGCCTTCTTACATGTGTATCAACCGTTCTCTCTTCTCCAAAATAGTCAAATCCCCATACAATGTCTAACAATTTTTTACGAGTTAAAATAGTTCCTTTATGATTTAAAAAGCATTTTATTAATTCGAGCTCTGTTTTTGTAATTTCTAACTCTATATCATTTTTATATACTTTATTTTTGGCAAAATTTATCTTTACATCTTGTACTTGAATAATATCATCATGCTGAATAAGTTTTTTCGCTCGTGTAATTAGTACTCCTGGATGAAATGGTTTTTTTACGTACTCATCTGCCCCACTTTGAAGCGCTGCTAATTCATCTTCACTTTCACTTTTCGCCGTAAGCATTAATACTTTTACGCTTGAATTCTTTTTTATTTCCTGACAGACAGTAATACCACTATGTTTCGGCATCATCCAATCCAAAATAGCTAAATCAATTTTTTCATCATAAAATATTTGAAGTGCTTCCTCTCCGTCTTTCGCTAATAATACTTCAAAGCCTTCTTTTTCAAAATAAGCTTTTAAAATCCTTAACATATCTTGTTCGTCATCTGCAATTAAAACTTTCATATTTTTTCCTCCATTGCTTTTAAACAAAAACCAATTGTATCATACAACATCTTTGTTACATGAATGTGACAGAAAAATATTTAAAGCTTTTGAGGGGATAGTAATGGTGAGGTGTTGTACTATGATAAAAAAAATCGGGGTCATTTCTCTTCTTCTATTTCTATTATCAACAAATGCGTTCGCAAATACAAATCAACAAATTGAAGTATTTGATTGTCAAAAAGAAATGGTCATTCAAAAACAATCTTTAGATCCAGTAATCCAAAAAGAAGCAGTTCAATACGCTAAATCAATTACTGGTCCATTTAAAAACTTAAATGTCGTTCCAAAAGATGGCTATATGATAAAAATCCCTTTATCTAAGCCGGTTTCTATTACTAATCAATGGTTACACACTACAATAGACGAAGTACTTATACTACTCCCACTAAAAGAAAAGCCTTATATTATGCTTTATGATGATGAAAATAATCCGCATTTTTATTATGTAAAAGGTAAACCAGGATTATTATTGAAACAAATGAAGGTTAAAATGTAATTGAATGAAAAGGAGCCACCTTATAAGCTAAATTTTAAAAGCTAAGGTGCTCTTTTTTATAATAACAATTTAGTAAATGAAATTATAAAAGTTGTTTTTTTATATAAGGGTCGCAACTTCATATATATCAGCGATTTTTAAGATATATCGATTTACCAACAAAAACCCTGTCCGTAGCTATTCTTTGGATAGCAATCTCTATAATAGTTTGTAGTGACTCGATCCCTTATATAATCCCCCTTTTACAAATCCATTTGCAGTATAAAACACATCCCCTTGCTTCGTGTCAGCATGTAAAACAATCACTTCAAAATACTTTTCCGCATGACATAATAGTTGGTTTAATAATAAGTTCCCTAACCCTATACGCCGATAATCCCTTGAAATATAAAATCTCCTTAACCGCACAATCTTATTGTCTTTTGTGTACGGATCCTCATTTAAACCTCCAACTCCAATTAACATATCACCTTGGAAAACACCATATAAACATTCTCCAGTTTTATTGAATACATTTATTTTGTTTTTATATTCATTTATTAGTCTTATAAGGAAATTAAAACCTTCTTCTTCACTGTCTTGAACGAGATGACTGAATTCATACTCCATTAAATTTTCTATTTTTTGAATATGTATATCTTTCAAGTCCATTCCCCCTAAGTATGAAAACACATAAAAATGCTCGAGAATCATTTATTCTGAGCATTTTTATGGTTGTTACTTTATGTAATTCATAGCGTGCGTATTCTTCACTTCAGATAATATCCCCTTCAACTCCATTAAATCATCTATTACTATATCAGCCTGAGCAAGTTCATCTTCTTGCGCAAAATCAAAATTACATCCAATCGCAAGTAAACCGTTGTCTTTCGCTGCATTTATATCAGATAGCCGGTCACCAACTACCGCTGCCTCTTTTATATCATATTTGTTCATAATACTTTTAACTAAGTCACCTTTATTTAGCGATTGTATTTGTTCAATACTAAACGTTTCAGTCACCCACTTGTCTAAAGCATAATAAGTTACGATTGCTCTTAAATATTCTTTCAAACCATTACTAGCAATGTAAATTGAACAATTATTTTCTTTTATATATGTAAATATTTCTTTTACATTTGGATATAAAGCGCCTTTTCCGCTTTTTATGTTTTCAATTAGTCTATCTAAAAAATATGCATCTGTTTGTTCTCTTATTTCAATAGAATGGTCCGGTAATAAAGCTTCCCAAACTTTCGGTAGCGGCACACCCATAATTTCACGGTATTTTTCAATCGGTGTTACCGTATCCCATAATTGAAGTGATCTTAAGTGATCAAAAGTATCATCTAGCGATAATTCTAAAATTTTATCTGTTTGAAATAATGTTCCATCCATATCAAAAATTAATGCTTGTAACATTCCTATCTCTCCTTTTGGACTATAGTTTTACCAGATATATTTTTAAGCATCTCAATAATAATTTCTGAACAATAATTCGCAGCAGTTTTCGCGAAGTCATCATAAGAAACTTGAGCTTCATCATCTGCGCTGTCAGAAATACATCGTATAACAAGAAACGGTATATCATTTATGTAGGCGACATGTCCAATTGCTGCTCCTTCCATTTCTGTACAATGAGGTGCGTATTCGTCTATTAATTTCGCCTTTAACTTTGAATCTTCAACAAAACATTCACCGCTGACGATTCTTCCTTCATGAACCCTAGTACGTAAACTACTACTATTACATGCTTTACGTGCTAACTCTACCAATTCCTTACTTGCGATAAATTCTTCCTTGAACGGAAATAAGTTTTTCATTTGATTTTTACTTACATCATGATGGGTTACGTTAGTTGAAATAACTAAATTGCCAACTTTTACATCTGGATGTAACCCACCAGCAACGCCTGTATTAATGATAGAGTCTACATCAAATTTATGAATTAATGTTTGCGCGCATGCAGCTGCATTTACTTTCCCCTACACCAGAACGTGTAATAATTACTTCTATTCCCATGAATTCTCCAATATAAAAAGGCATTCCCGCTATTGTCTGTTCCTCTTGTATAACTAGTTTTTCTAAAAGTAAATCTATTTCAATTTGCATTGCTCCAATAATGCCGATTCTGTTCATGTATGTAGTCTCCTTTATTAATTAATCCCTTTAATCCTCTCAGACATAACCGACAATAAAAATTTCGGAAGTACAAGTTGTCTCTTTAACCTTTTCGGCTGTGAGAGTAACCTATACAGCCATTCAGTTCCGGTATCCCTCATCATTTTCGGTGCTCTTTTTACAGTACCAGATATTATATCAATCATGCCTCCGATACCAATAGATAGCGGAACGTTTAATGTTTGTATGTTTTCATAGATGAACTCTTCTTGTTTTGGTGAACCTAGTCCTACTAGTAGTAAATGCGGCTTGAATTGCTTAATTTTCATTTTTATTTCTTCTATTTCTTCACCATTTACAAATCCATGCTGTCCTTTAAACTGCGCCCCTGGGAACTGCTCATTTAATTTTTCTAATACCTTTTTATTACTTTCTGGAGCGGCTCCAAAAAGAAAGACACGATATTCATTGTCGTTACAATATTTTATTAAATCGTGAGTTAAATCCGCTCCAGTAACACGTTCTTTCAAAGTTCCTTTTAATATTTTCGAGCCAATTATGACACCAATCCCATCCGCTGTTATTAAATCCGCAGATAGTAACATCTTTTTAAACTGCTTTGATTTTTCCGTATTTTCCTTTGCAGACATAACAATTTCAGGATTTGCAGTTACTACAAACCTTGGTTTCTCTTGTTGTTCATGTAGCCAACCTTTTAATAAACTTATAGCTTTTGCATATTCTAAAGTTGAAAAAGGTATACCTTTTATAAACTGCTGATCCACTATACTCTCCCCTTACATAAGCTGCAAATATTCATCAATATCTTTAGAAATTTGAATAAAAGCCTTATTCCAAAATTCATAATTTCTTATATCTATTTCAAAATATTTTTTCATAAGCTCCTCTACTGGAACCTTTCCTGTTTCTCGTAAAAACTCTTTATATTTCGAATGAAAAGTACCTTTACTTTCTTGAGCGATTTCTAATAAACTAAAACTTACTAAATATCCAATTGTGTATGGATAATTGTAAAAAGGAACATCTGCTATATAAAATTGAATATATTTCATCCATACAAACGGTTGGTATTCACTTAAAGCATTTCCATAAGCTTCTTTCTGTGCCATTATAGATAATTTCTCAATTTCATCAGCACTTAAAGGACCCTCTTTACATTTTTCATAAAATGTTTTTTCAAACTGATACGATGCTCGTATTGCCATTACATAATTAAAACTATTTCTTATTTTCCAGCTAAGTAATGACTTTTTCATATCTTTACTATCCGTTGTTTCAATTAGATAATTTAAGAGTACCGTTTCAAAGAAAATAGATGCTGATTCAGCCGTACTCATTGGCAAATTATCATCTAAAAAAGATATAGATTGTTCGAAACTCATATTATAAAAATGCCAAGCGTGTCCTAATTCATGAGCGAGCACTCTTACACTATCTATACTCCCATCATAGCGCATTGAAATTCGTGATTCTTTCTCACTGAAAAATGGAGCACAAAACCCACCTGGTGGTTTATTCTCTCTCGGTTCAGCATCTACCCATCCACTTTCTATCGCATTACGTGCAAATTCTGCTAATTCTTCATCAATATTCTTACATGCATCATAAACGTTTTGTACTGCTACTGAAAAAGGAATTATAACCTCATTACTTTCCTTTACTGTCATAAGTTCATGCCATGTAATTGACTCTTTTCCCTTCTTATACACGTTTAAAGCACTTACTAATTTATCAAGGTTTTCTTCTGTCGCATTCCACATTTGGAATAATACAGCTTCTGAAATGCCATTCGCATGAAAAGATTGTGTTAAAATCTCTCTATCTTCTATTTCATTACTCTTTGCATTACGCAATCTCCCTATTTGATTTAATACAGTAGCAAAGATTTCTTTTTCCTTATGTAAAGTACTTGTAAGTAACTCGAATACTTCTAATCTTTCCTTTTCATTTTCACTATTCATTGCAATATTATTTGCTTGTCCAAAGGATAATTGTTTATTATTGTGCTCTATTTCTATCCTATCCCGTAATTGTATGTACATATCTTCCCACGCACTAAGTTCATTTTTTATAAACTTAATATTAATATTATCGGAAGTTTCTACTTCACTATGTTTTATTATTTGCTGTACTTCACTTTTTAGTTCCTTCACTTTCACATTCAATTTAGTAAGGTCAGATGAAACACTTTCTTCAACCCATTGACAATACAAATAGTATTCTGCTTTTTCAATAGCTTGTATAAGCTTTGAAAGAACCTCTACATCTTTTGTTACAAAATATTGCTCTTTCAACTCTAAAATCGGAAATAGAATATCCTCATTCAAATACAATCGATTTAAATCCCATCTAGCAATTTCTTGCATTTTTATAGCCGCCTCCTATTTTTACAAATAGTTACAGATATTTCTTCCTACACAATTATATATGAAATAAAAAAATTTCGATATCCTTAAATATTCAGATTCCTATAAATGCATTCTTATTTATATCTTTTCTTCTACCATAAAGTATCATTTCACATATAAAAAATAATCCCTCTACAGGATTGCATTTGATATAGGCTAACTTCAAAGGTTTCATCTTCATCCATACCATATCGACCGATTATCACAGATTAAAAAATAAAAAAGGATTGATCAAAAGATCAATCCTTTACTCTACTTCATTTAAGAAAAATAACGTTATAACGCCAGGACCTGTATGTGCACCGATTGCTGCACCAATTGTATTTACGATAAATACTTCACAGCCAAATCTTTCCGTAATTAATGCTTTTAATGCTTCAGCTGTTTCTAAATCGTCACCGTGAGTCATACCGATTGTTTGACCTTTAAGGTCTTTACCACGCTCTTCCATAATATCAACAATACGGCTTAATACTTTCTTTTTCCCTCGTACCTTTTCAAGTGGGACAAGTTTTCCTTCTTCCACGTTCAAAATCGGCTTAATGTTTAATAAACCACCGATAAATCCTGCTACTTTACTTAAGCGTCCGCCTCTAACAAGGTACTGTAAGTCAGCTACAGTGAAGATATGTTCCATATGGTTCATTAGAAAAGCGACACGGTTTAATATGTCTTCTTTTGATGCGCCGTTTTTTGCCATTTTAGCAGCTTCTAATACGACAAGCCCTTGACCAAGCGAAGCACATTTCGTATCAATAATTTCTAAATCTAAATCTGCATATGTTTCTTTTACTTCCTCTTTAATGACAACTGATGATTGATATGTACCAGACAGTTCAGATGAAAAAGCTAAATATATACAAGGATTACCTTCTTTTGCATAAGAAACAAATTTTTCTTGGAAAGTTTCAAGTGAAGGCAATGACGTTTTATAAACAGCGTCTTCTCTCATTTTTTGCAGTAATGTAACTGACTCTAATGTTACTCCATCTAAATACTCTGTTTCTACTTCATCATATACACGGAGTGGAATTAAATCAATATCATATGCTTGCAGCAATTCTACTGGTAAATCCGCCGCACTATCCGTAATGATTTTAACACCCATTTTTAAACCTCTATTCTGTTATAAATATAAAATAATAAAATAAAAATAGTACTTTTAAATTATATACGTAAAACTTAAATGAAGAAAGGAAAACACTTTATATTGTATGCACTATTCTTCAAAACTTGAACTATTAATGAAAATGGTTCTATTTTAAACACCTTTTTCTTATCATTTTTCAATAACACGAATAATTTTATAAGTATTTTGTATCATCATATTTTAATTCTTTATCTTAATATAATCTTTTCAAATTTATACTGTTTAAAATTTAAAAGCCACATCCAATAATGAAGTGACCCCCGAAAGTTAGACAGGTCGTTTCATTAGGCAGCCTCTAGGGTATGAGCCCGGTATTGTACTGGGCTCATACCCTTTAATTTTGCCTTAATTCTTTTATGA